>NZ_JBIUHC010000159.1:0-22847 GCF_044627735.1 Cupriavidus sp. CuC1
ACATGCAACTGTGAAACTGAATCAAACCAATCTCGATTGACACGGGGAGTCATATCAGCTAGGAGCCACTTGAAGCGAAGCCCGTGGTTGTTTCCAGCACGCAGGCGTAACGAGCGCCTGCCCTCTCCCCCAGCCCCTCTCCCGCGCGCGGGAGAGGGGAGCACGACAACGCAGATCCGGGGGATTAGCCGAAGCCGCCAAACGGGCCAAAGCCGCGCGCCATGACGACGGCTGTCTCTCCCTCTCCCCTCATGGGGAGAGGGCCGGGGAGAGGGGTGGCTTAGCTAGGAGCCACCTGAAGCGAAGCCCTTGGTTTTTTCTCAGCTGCCGGGCGCAGGCCGCACCGTAGACGCAGCGGCCTGCGCCCATTGCACGAACCTGTCATGGCGCGATAGCAACCGGCGTGCCGTGTTGTAGTCCGGCGAATCGATGTGCGGGCCCTGCGTGGGCTTGCCGTCGCGCACCGCCTCATACCTGCCAACCACGTCTTGCGCTTGCGCGACTTGCTGCGCCGATGGTGTCAGCGCGGCGTGTATCGCGGCGACCTGATGCGGGAACACGGTGCATTTCGCCTTCAGCCCGATCCGCCGGGCCCAGGCGAGGTCCGCAGCCAGCGCCGCTGCATCCTGGTAGTTGAAGGGACAGTCGATCGGCACGCAGCCTGCCGCAATGCAGTCCACCAGGAAGCGCGCACGCACATGATGCAGCTCGACCCCGTCCGGGCCGCGTACGGCATCGAGATCCGCGCTCAGGTCTTCCGCCGCCAGCAGGCAGGCGCTGACGCGCGCGCTGGCCGACAGGATGGCTGCGGCGGCAACGATGCCCCGCGCGGACTCCAGCGTTGGCACGATCTCGGTCTGTCCATGCGGCAGGCCAAGCTCGCGTTCCATCGCTGTGATGTGCTGGTCGAGCGCCAGGATCTGCGCGCCCGACTCAGCGTGTGGCAGCAGGATCGCCGCGGGCGCGCCCGGCAGCACGCCGCGCAGGTCCTCCAGCCCATCGCCATCCAGCTTGTTGACGCGCACGGCGCCGACAATGCCGCGCGCCCGGCATTCGCCCATCAGGGCGACGATCCGCGCGCGCGCCGCCGGACGGTCCGTGGGACTGGTGAACTCCTCCAGGTCGGCGACCACCACATCCGGGCCGCTCTCCAGCGCCGCATGCTGGCGCACGGGGTCCAGGCCGGGCACGAACAGCCAGCTGCGCCGGAGCTCCGGCGGCCGTCTTGTCGCTTGAGCGCTCATCGGGTTTCTCTTGTAGCGGGCGCGTGGCAGTTGCCCTGGAACAGCACGGCACCGGCCGGCTCACCCGCCTGCAGCCGGGCGAGGATCGCCGGTTCGGCTGCATCGGAAGCCAGCGCCTCGCTGATGATGCCGGCGGCAACGTCCGGCGCCAGGAACAGCACGCCGTTGTCGTCCGCCAGCACGATGTCTCCCGGGTTGACAGTGACGCCGCCGCAGATGACGGGCTCATTGACGGCGCTGCCGCCGTCGTCGATGCGCTTGGTGGTCAGGACACTGGTGCCGCGAGCGAACACCGGCATCCCCATGGCGCGCAACTCCAGGATGTCCGTCACCACGCCGTCCACGATGATTCCCCTGGCGCCCGCGCACAAGGCCGCGGTGCCGGTGACGGCGCCAACGGGAGCATGCGCGTGGTCGCCGCAGGCGTCGATCACCAGCACGTCGCCGGCCGCGAGGCTGGCCAGCGCCCGGTTCACGGCAATGGCGTTGGGCGTGGCCAGGCGCAGCGTCATGGCACGGCCAACGACCTTCACGTTGGGCGCGAGCGCGCGAATCTCGTGGCTGGCAAAACCGTCTTCAAGGAAGTGCCCCAGCGTGGGGAAACTTACGCGTTCAAGCTGGCGCAGCAGCGCGGTGTCGAGTCTGGCTCGCATGATCGGCGCTCAGGACAGCGAGGTGGTGGCATCCACCCCGGAGGCCGACGCCGCCGGGGCATGCTTCCTGAGCGTCTCGGCCAGCAGCAACAGCGCAGCGGCGGAAATCAGCGCGGAGCCGATCATGTACCAGGCAACGGAAGAGCCGCGGCCCGTGGCGGACAGCAGCGCGGTGGTGATGATCGGCGTGGCGGCGCTCCCCAGCAGCCCGGACAGCATGTAGCTGATCGACAGGCCCGAGTAGCGCACCTTGGTGCCGAACAGCTCCGCCAGGAACGTGGCGATCGGGCCATAGTTGGCCGCGAAGGCGCTCATCATCAGCAGGTAGCCGAGCAGGGCGAACGAGAATACCTTGGTGTCCAGCAGCCAGAACAGCGGGAAGGCGAGCAGCGCCTCGGCGATGATGCCGCCGATGATCACGGGCTTGCGGCCCACCTTGTCGGACAGCAGGCCAAACAGCGGCAGCAGCACGACGCACAGCGCGCACGAGATCAGCGCGATCGTGAGCATCTGGTTGCGGGAGAAGCCTAGGGTCTGCGTGCCATACGTCAGCCCGAACGCCACGATCAGGTTGAAGGCCGTGCCGGTCGACATCGTCGCGATACCGCCCAGCAGGACTTGCTTCCACGATTTGGTCAGCACCTCCATCAGCGGAATCTTCACCTGCGCGGCGGTGGCCTTGACCTTGCTGAACGACGGCGTTTCCGAGGTGTTCAGGCGGATGTACATGCCTACGCCCACGAGCAATACGCTGGCCAGGAACGGAATGCGCCAGCCCCAGGACAGCAGTGCCTCATTCGATAGCACCGCATTGCAGAGCAGGAACGCCAGGTTGGCGATCAGCGTGCCGGCTGGCACGCCGATCTGCACCCACGATCCGTACAGGCCGCGCTTGTCCGCCGGGGCGTGTTCCACGGCCATCAGCACCGCGCCGCCCCACTCGCCGCCCAGGGCCAGGCCCTGTATCACGCGCAAGGTGAGCAGCAGGATGGGCGCCCAGATGCCGATCGAGCGGTAGTCCGGCAGCAGGCCGATGGCGAAGGTGGCCGAGCCCATCATGATGAGCGAGATCAGCAGCATGGACTTGCGCCCGACCTTGTCGCCGAAATGCCCGAACAGCGCAGCGCCGAGGATACGGGCGACATAGGCCGACGCGAAGGTGCCGAAGGCCAGCAGCGTGCCGGTGAGCGGGTCGAAAGCGGGGAAGAAGACCTTGTTGAAGACCAGGGCCGAAGCCGTGGCGAAGATGAACAGGTCGTACCACTCGACCGTGGTGCCGATGACGCTGGCCGCGGCAATCTTCTTCATGCTGCGAGGCGGTTGCCCGGCTTCAGGCTGGTGGGTGGGGGCGGGGGCGTGGTCGGGGTTCATGAGGCTTTCCAGTAATGCGGGCAGGCTTTGGCACGCGTGTGGGCTAGGGGGCCGATGCAGCGATGCGTCGTCGAAAGGGTGATGCGTTGATGGCTTTGTGTTCTGGTGGTCAGACCAATATAGCGTAGATGACCCAGAATTTGAACGTAATAGGTAGTTGCTCTAGGTCTGGTGGGCGGGTGGTCCGGCCTGTTGGGCCGAATTTCAGCACTTCAGCTTGGTTAACGCAAGCCACGTGCCAGCGAAAAAGTGACTAAATAACACTTTTCACCGAGGTCTGTGCGTGGGATTGGTGCGAATGTGGGCGGCTGGGGGAGTTGGAGTGGAGCCTGGCTTGCACCAGTGATGTGCGCCCGGGCCGGGTTGCCCGGACCAGGCGAGGGCCTGTATGGTCTACTCGGCGATGTCCTCGGACAAGCGCGACACGATCGCCAGCAGGTGGAACGACATGGCGTGGCGCGCCCGGATGGGGTCCCGGGCCACAATCGCACTGACGATGCGGTCGTGCTCCCCAACCGCCGCACGCCAGGCGGACGCATCCACGAAGTGCTTGTCGAGCCGCTTATACAGGGGGCTGGCCTCGCACAGATCCCAGACGTGCGTGACCACCGATGCCAGCGCCGCATTGCCGCAAGCATCGGCGATCGCCTGGTGGAAGGCCCGGTCATGCGCGAAGTCGCCAGCCTCCGGCGACTGATCGGGATTCATCTTCCGGTGCGCTTCTTCGATGGCGGCGATCTGCTCCGGGGTGCCTTGCTGGGCCGCCAGCGCGGCGCATTCCGGCTCGAACAGCGTGCGCGTCTCGATCAGCTCGAACGGGCTGGCTTCCAGCGCCGCGCCCAGGCGGGCATCGATCTCGGCAGCCGGATCGGGCTCGGCGCCGTTGGCGGCCGCTTGCCCATTCTCCTTGGGTTCCAGCACGAACACGCCGCTGCCAACGCGCACCTCGATATAACCGCCGATCTCGAGAGCGATCAACGCTTCGCGCAATGTCGAGCGCGCCACGTTGAGCTGCTCGGCCAGCTCGCGCTCCGCGGGCAGGCGCTCACCGGGGGCAAACTCGCCGGCGCTGATTTTCTTGGCAATCTGGTCGGCGATCAGCCGGTAAAGGCGCTGTGCTGAAACCGCTTGAAGTAAGGACATGAGGGCAAGGCCGCTGCAAATTGACTGGTGGTCTGATCAATACAGCAAAACCCGGTGTCTGTTCAAGGGGCGCGGCGGGTTTCCCCCGGCTTTCTGGGGCGACGGCGGGAGTGGTCCGGCCAATATGGCGTCGCATCGGCAGCCCGGTGTCGGGCAGTTCCGCGGTTGAGGGCTCGGCTTTTCATCACATTGCAAGCGGGGGCTAGCGTAAAAGGTGGATCAATCGGCATCAACTGGACGGACCACCAGTCAAATAATCAAAAGACTTGGCAATTTTTCGGCGAAAGCCATAGAATTGGTCCGGCCACCGGTTGAGTCGCAATGATAGTGACATGCAAAAGCGGCTTCAGCGCCATCCGGAGGGGCGCACTGGTCAGACCCGAAGCGCTTTCCCCCCGATTTCCCGGTCGGCCCCTCATGGCGCGGACCGCCCGGATCCAGACAAGACAGCAAGACACCAATGCAATGGAGCATGTAATGAAGAACGCAGACCTGGTACGCCGCAAAGATGCCGCCACGCCCCGTGGCGTTGGTGTGATGTGCAACTTCTATGCCGAGCGCGCCGAGAACTCGGAGCTGTGGGATGTCGAAGGCAACCGCTACATCGACTTCGCGGCCGGCATCGCCGTGCTCAATACCGGTCACCGCCATCCGCGCCTGGTGCAAGCCATGCAGGCGCAGATGGAGCGCTTCACGCACACGGCCTACCAGATCGTTCCCTACGCCAGCTACATCGAGCTGGCCGAGAAGATCAATGCTCGCGCGCCGGGCGCGTTCGCCAAGAAGACCGCGTTCTTCACCACCGGCGCCGAGGCCGTCGAGAATGCCATCAAGATCGCCCGTGCCGCTACCGGGCGCCCCGGCGTCATTGCCTTCTCCGGCGGCTTCCACGGCCGCACCATGATGGGCATGGCGCTGACTGGCAAGGTCGTGCCGTACAAGGTGGGGTTTGGCCCGTTCCCGGGCGATGTGTTCCACGCGCCGTACCCGTACGGCTTGCATGGCGTGAGCGTGCAGGATTCGATCAACGCCCTGCACCAGTTGTTCAAGGCGGATGTGGACCCGAAGCGGGTCGCGGCCATCATCTTCGAGCCGGTCCAGGGTGAGGGCGGTTTCAACATAGCACCCGCCGAGTTCGTGCGCGCGCTGCGCGGCATCTGCGACGAGCACGGCATCCTGCTGGTTGCCGATGAAGTGCAGACCGGCTTCGGCCGCACCGGCAAGCTCTTCGCGATGGAGCACTACGACGTCACGCCGGACCTGACCACCATGGCCAAGAGCCTGGCTGGCGGCATGCCTTTGTCGGCCGTATGCGGCCGGGCCGAGATCATGGACGCGCCGGCCCCCGGCGGGCTGGGCGGCACCTATGCCGGCAACCCGCTGGCGGTGGCCTCGGCGCTGGCGGTGCTGGACGTGCTGGAGAGCGAGAAGCTGATCGAGCGCGGCGCGGCGCTTGGCCAGCGGCTGCAGGACAAGCTCGATGGCCTGAAGTCGCGCGTGCCGGAGATCGGCGAAGTCCGCGGCGTGGGCGCGATGATTGCCGTGGAGTTCCGCAAGGCCGACGGCAGCCCCAATCCCGAATTTACCCGGCAGGTGCAAGACCGTGCGCTGGAGCGCGGCCTGCTGCTGCTGTCCTGCGGCGTGTATGGCAACGTCGTGCGCTTCCTGTTCCCGCTGACCATCCCGGACGCTGTGATGGAGGAAGGGCTGGGCATCCTGGAAGCCGCACTGCTGCAGTAATCGCCCGACCGCAAGCCCAAGCTCACAGACATCGCATTCAAGACATCGAAGGATCGCCGCGCATAAGCTGAAGCGGCGGCGATCGCACAACGGAATCCACGACCATGACCAAGCAATCGCCGCATGCATTGCCGGCGCGCCAAGAGCGCAACGGCGGCCAGATCCTCATCGACCAGCTGATTATCCAGGGCGTGAAACGCGTCTTCCTGGTGCCGGGCGAAAGCTACCTGCCTTGCATCGACGCGCTGTACGACCATCAGGACAAGATCCAGCCCATCGTCTGCCGGCAGGAAAGCGGCGCCGGCTACATGGCCGAGGCGCAAGGCAAGCTGACCGGCGAGCCCGGCATCTGCTTTGTCACGCGCGGGCCCGGCGCCACCAACGCCAGCATTGCCGTGCACACCGCCTACCAGGATTCGACCCCCATGATCCTGTTCGTCGGCCAGGTCGGCAACGATTTCTACGAGCGCGAAGCGTTCCAGGAGGTCGATTACCGCCGCATGTTTGGCCAGATGACCAAGTGGGTGGCGCAGATCGACCGTACCGAGCGCATTCCCGAATTCATCGCGCGCGCCTTCGCGGTGGCCACCAGCGGACGGCCCGGCCCGGTCGTGCTGGCGCTGCCCGAGGACACGCTGTGGGGCAAGGCCACGGTGGCCGATGTGCCGCGCTACCGGCGTGCCCACAGCGCGCCGACTCCTGGCGCCATGGCCTTGCTGGCCGAGCTGATCGAGCAGGCGGAGCGCCCGTTCCTGCTCGTCGGCGGGTCGGGCTGGACGCCGGAAGCCTCGCGGCAGATGGAAGGGTTTGCCGAGCGCTTCGCGCTGCCGGTCGGGGTGGCCTGGCGCCGGCTGGAGTGCTTCGACAATCATCATCCCAACTTTGCCGGCCACGTGGGCTGGGCCATGCCGGATTCGCTGCGCAAGCGCGTGCAGGAAAGCGATCTGCTGATCGCCGTGGGCACGCGCATGGGCGAGGCCACGAGCGAGGGCTACACGGTGGTGGAAAGCCCGCTGCCCAGGCAGCGCCTGGTCCATGTGTACCCGGACGCGAGCGAGCTTGGCCGCGTGTTTCATCCCACGCTGCCCATCGCCGCGGATGTGGTCTCGTTCGCCGCCGCCGTGAGCGAGCTCTCCCCATCGGGCCCCCCGGGGGCGCGCAACGCCGGGCACGACGCCCACCAGGTCTACCTGGCCGAGCAGGAACCCAAGGCGGCGCCGGGCGCGCTCAACCTCAATGTGGCCGCGTGCCACGTCCGCGACAACGTGCCGCAGGACACCTGCATCACCGTGGGCGCGGGCAACTACGCGCTGTACCCGCATGCTTACTACCGCTTCAAGGGCGTAGGCACCAGCCTGGCGCCGACCGTGGGATCGATGGGCTACGGCCTGCCGGCAGCCATTGCCGCCAAGCTCGAGAACCCCGATCGCACCGTGATCTGCTATGCGGGCGATGGCTGCTTCCAGATGAACCTGCAGGAACTCGGCGTCGCCATGCAGTACCGGGTCGGCATCGTCGTGCTGGTGTTCAACAACGGCATCTGGGGCACCATCCGCGCGCACCAGGAGCGCGAGTTCCCTGGCCGCACCGTGGCCCTGGGCTTTGACAACCCGGAATTCAGCGAACTGATCCGCGCCTATCGCGGCTATGGCGAAGTCGTTTCCAGCGACGCCGAATTCGGTCCGGCCTTTGCCCGCGCGCTGGCGTTTGCCAACAGCGAGCAACTGCCGGCCTTGCTGGAGCTGCGTTACGACGCGGACGGCATTGCGCCGGGCATGACCTTGTCGCAGATCCGCTCGGACGCATTGGCCCGGCAAGCGGACGCAAAGTAATGGCCATGACGGCGCAAGGAGAGAGAACATGAACATGCTGGCAATCAATGGCGAGCGCCTGTGGCAGTCGCTGATGGACCTCGCCGCGATCGGCGCCACGCCCAAGGGCGGCAACGCGCGCCTGGCGCTGACGGCGCTGGACGGGCAGGGCCGCGACCTGGTGGCCGGATGGATGCGCGAGGCTGGACTGAGCGTGACGGTCGACCAGGTCGGCAATATCTTTGCCCGCCGGGCAGGGCGCAACAACGCGCTGGCCCCGGTCATGACCGGCAGCCATATCGACACGCAGCCCACCGGCGGCAAGTTCGATGGCTGCTACGGCGTGCTGGCGGGGCTGGAAGTCATGCGGACCCTGAACGACCACGGCATCACCACCGAGGCACCGCTCGAAGTGGCCATCTGGACCAATGAAGAGGGCTCGCGGTTTGTCCCGGTGATGATGGGCTCCGGCGTGTTTGCCGGCGTCTTTCCGCTGGAGACCGCGCTGTCGGCCACCGACGTGGCGGGCAAGCGGGTGGCGGACGAACTGGCGGCCATCGGCTATGCCGGCGACGCGGAAGTTGGCCGCAAGGTCGGCGCCTACTTCGAGGCCCATATCGAACAGGGCCCCGTGCTCGAGGCCGAGGACAACGTGATCGGCGTGGTGACCGGATCGCTGGGCCTGCGCTGGTACGACGTCACCGTGACCGGCATGGAGGCGCACGCCGGCCCCACGCCGATGCCGCTGCGCAAGGACGCGCTCTATGGCGCCACGTTCCTGATGCAGGAAGTGATCCGCATCGCCAACGACTTCGCGCCGCACGGGCGCGGCACGGTGGGCGTGGTCAATGTCCATCCGTCGTCGCGCAATGTCATCCCCGGGGCGGTGAAGTTCACGGTCGACCTGCGCCACCTCGATCCGGCGCGGCTGGCCGAGATGGACGCGCGCTTTCGCGCGGCCTGCGCCGCGGTTGCGGATGGCACCACCACCGGCGCGGCCCTGGATGTGGCCGTGGAAGACGTGCAGTACTTCGCGCCCACGCCGTTCGCGACCGAACTGATCAGCCACGTACGGCAGGAGGCCGCAGCCCGAGGCTACAGCCACCAGGACATCGTCACGGGCGCCGGCCACGACGCCGTCTATATCGCCGGCATCGCGCCCACCGCGATGATCTTCGTGCCCTGCAAGGACGGCATCAGCCACAACGAAATCGAAGACGCCAAGCCGGCGCACCTGGAAGCCGGTGCCAACGTGCTGCTAGGCGCCATGGTGGCGCAGGCCAACACGAACACGAACACGAACACGAACACGAACACGAACACGAACACCTGAGCGTGCCGAAAACCCGATGAATGCCAGGAACCCACGATGATCGATCTGAGAGATCTCGCCTATTGGCGCAAGCAGGCCGCGACGGTGCCGATCCGTTCGCAAGCCTATATCGACGGCCGCTGGGCTGACGCCGCTGACGGCGCCACCTTCGAGACCATCAACCCCGCCACCGGCACGGTGCTCGCCAGCGTCGCGGCCTGCGGCGCGGAGGACGTCAACCGCGCCGTGGCCGCCGCGCGCAAAGCGTTTCAGTCCGGCGTGTGGTCTGACATGCCGCGCAGCGCCAGGAAGGCCACGCTGCTCAAGCTGTCGCAGCTGATCGACACGCACCGCGAAGAACTGGCGCTGCTTGAGACGCTCGACATGGGCAAGCCCATTGCCGAGACGCTGCAATACGACATCCCCGAAGCCGGCCGCACCTACGCCTGGTACGCCGAAGCCATCGACAAGATCTACGACGAGATCGCGCCGACCGGCCCCGACGTGCTCGCCACCATCACGCGCGAGCCGCTGGGCGTGGTGGCGGCGGTCGTGCCCTGGAACTATCCGCTGCTGATGGCCAGCTGGAAGGTGGCGCCCGCATTGGCTGCGGGCAACAGCGTGGTGCTCAAGCCCGCGGAGCAGTCCCCGCTCACCGCGCTGCGGCTGGCCGAACTCGCCGAGCAAGCCGGCATCCCGGCCGGGGTCTTCAACGTGGTGCCGGGCCTTGGCGCCGCCGCCGGCCAGGCGCTGGGCCGCCATCCCGACGTGGACTGCATTGCCTTTACCGGCTCCACCGCCACCGGCAAGCGCTTCATGGAGTATTCCGGGCAGTCCAACCTCAAGCGTGTCTGGCTCGAGTGCGGCGGCAAGTCCCCGCACATCGTCTTCGACGACTGCCCCGACCTGGACCGCGCCGCGCAAGCCGCCGCCATCGGCATCTTCAGCAACCAGGGCGAGATCTGCATTGCCGGCTCGCGCCTCTATGTGCAAAGCGGCATCTACGACGCGTTCATGGAGAAGCTGGAAGCGCACGCGGCGCGCATGCAACCGGGCGACCCGCTCGACCCCGCCACTGCCATGGGGGCGATTGTCGATGGCGCCCAGCTGCAGCGGGTGATGTCCTATGTGAAGAGCGGCGAGGACGAAGGCGCCCGCCTGCGCGCCGGCGGCAAGCGCGCGCACACGGACAGCGGTGGCTTCTACATGCAGCCCACCATCTTCGAATGCCCCACGCAGTCGCTCACCATCGTGCGAGAAGAGATCTTCGGCCCGGTGCTGGCGGTGACCCGCTTCGAGTCCGAGGAGGAGGCCATCCGCATGGCCAACGATTCGCCCTACGGACTGGGCTCGGGACTCTGGACCTCCAGCCTGTCCCGCGCTCACCGTGTTTCGCGCAAGCTGCAGGCGGGGCTGGTGTGGGTCAACTGCTATATGGACAGCGACGTGACGGTGCCGTTTGGCGGGGTCAAGCAGTCGGGCTCGGGCCGGGACAAGTCCTTGCATGCGCTGGACAAGTACACGGATTTGAAGACGACGTGGATCAGCCTGGCTTAGCGGAGCGATTAGCCGATCGGACGCCGGGTTCACCCGGCCAGGGGGACGAGTCCCGTGCTGCCGCTCGTCATTCCTGGTCCGGATCAACTCAGATCAACGCAGGCTGCCGGCTTGTGGGCGTGCCATGGCCGGCCAGAGCCAGCGGTGCCACGCCGCCAGCCGGCCATGCCAGGGTGATGCCCTGTTGCCGCGCCTTGTAGGCAGCCTCCTCCTTGCCGGTCACCTGGAGGTGCTTGTACATGGCGCGAGCATGCGTCTTGACCGTAGGCACGGAAATATTCAGCAGGCGGCCTACGGTCTTGATCGTATGGCCTCGGGAAAGCAGCACCAACACGTCATACTGGCGTTGCGTCAGTCCCAGCTGCATGGCCTCTGGCGCAAACCGCTTGCTCCCGGCGGCGGGTTGCGATGCCTGCGCAGCCGCGGCCAGGGCGGGGAACAGGGGTAGCTGGCTGGCACCGGCACGCTCCGATTGGCCGCTGGCGATCAGGTGGATGGCCGTCCTGAGTACATCGAGTGGCGCCGATTTCGGGAGGCAGCCACGGAATCCCGTCGTGATTTCAGTCTGGGGCAACGGCAGGGGAACGACCTCGGAAAGCACGAGCAGGCGCGGTGCGGTCCATCCCCTGCGCGCCATGCCGAGCCATTCCCAGCCCGTGTCCGCATTGCCGGGCATGCCGAAGACCATCAGATCGACGTCACCGCCGGCATCCCGGTGCGCGGGGATTTCCCCAGGGTCGATGGCAAGGACATGAGAGATACCTGCAATACCCTCCAACAGCTTGAGCAGTGCGATCCGGAGTAATGGATAGCTTTCGACGAGCACCACGTTCATGCCGCAACTCCCCGTACAAATGCAATGGCAAATGCAATGGAGACAGGCTGAACCCGGGAGGATGGTGCGGCGCTGCCAGCGCCGACCAGCGCTCGCGGCAGGTTTTGCAATCCCCGGATTTTCGACCCTATCCTGGCAGACTCGCCAGGACGGCTCTGTGCGTCGTAGAGCCTGCCCGAATATGTAATGTATTTTTACTCGGAGGATATTAGGTTCGGACTATGTTTGAAATCAAGCGAGCATGTTGCATGGATGAAACAGCAATATGGTCGCTATGCAAGTCAAATGCGGTCTTCCGGATCCCTTCATGCGGAAATCACGGTGTCAAGCACCTCGCGCCTCACCATCCCGCGTTGCAATCTTGGCGACGGAGTTTCCCCAGCCGACGCACAGGTCGGGGTAGATGGTGCCGGAGATCGTCTCGATGTCCGCGACGTCGATCCGGTCATCGCCTTGCTGGCCGCAGAGGACCACCTCGTCGCCCGGAAAAACGGCCTCGCACGCGGTCACGTCCACCATCAAGGTATTCATCGTCACGCGCCCGACGACGGGAAAGCGCTTTCCCCGGATCAGGGCAAATCCCTTGTTCGAGAAGTCCCGCCGGTAGCCATCCGCATAGCCGATCGGGATGTTGGCAAGCCGCGAGTCGCGCGCCAGCGTCAGGGTACGGTCGTAGGCCACGGTATTGCCGGCGGGATAGGCATTCACGGATGCCACCCGGGATTTCAGGCTGGCAATGGCCTTGAAGGCGGGGTAGGCGGGCAGGCAGCCGTAAAGGATCGCGCCCGTTCTCACCATGTCGAGGTGGCTGCCGGGCACTTCCAGGGTGGCGAATGAATTTGCGCAATGCAGCTGCACGCGGCTGCGATCCAGTCCAGCGTGCTCGACGATCCAGCCGGCTTCCTCGCGGAAGCTGGATAGCCCGCGCGCTACGTCCTCGGTGTCCGGCACAGGGAAATGCGTCATGATCCCGACGATCTCCAGGTTCGGGAGCGCCGCGGCGGCCAGGGCCTTGGCGCGCTCTTCGACCGCCTTGAGATCGAAACCATTGCGGCTCATGCCGCCGGAGTTCAGCTCAAGATGGACGCGGACCGAACGCGCATGGCGCCCGGCGATCTCGTTCATCTGGCTCGCATAATCGAGATTGCCGGCAATCTCCTCCAGCTGGTACTGCAGGCCATCTTCGATCTCCGCCGGCGTGGCCGCGCGCACGCGCAGCAGCCGGCCACGAAAGCCCGCCGTGCGGACAATCCCTGCCTCGTCGTTGCTGGCAATCCCGATCGCTGAAACGCCTAGCGCAATCGCGGAGGCCACCAGCAGCGCGATGCCATGCCCGCAGGCATCGGCCTTCATGACCGCGCACATCTCGGTCCGCGGCCCGATCAGGGCCTGGATGCCACGGACATTGGCTTCAAATTTCCCGAGATCGATCTCGAACCACGCGTTCCTTTCGTTGTTTTCCTTGCTTTTCATATGAGCTCTGATTTCCTGATGTAGCGATTTGCGCGACGTGGCACGCGCCCGGGCAGCGCGCCACGCGAGGCGATGAGGGTTTTGCGATGATCGGAGTGGCGGCAGCCGCCCTCAGTCCACCGAATAGAATCCCGGCAGGGCCAAGATGCCTTCGAGCTCGTGCAGTGCCCCCCGGATCTCGTCAAGCAGTTGGGGGTCGCGCAGGTCCTCCGGGAGCAGGCGATCGCGATAGTGGCGGGTGACCCAGTCAGCCAGCGTGCCGTACAGCGCTTCGTCGAGGAAGACCCGGCTGGTGATGGCGGCGGCCTGCGGCGCATCGAGTACGACCCGCAGGCGCAGGCACGCCGGCCCCCCGCCGTTGCGCATGCTCTCGCGCAGGTCGAAGGACAGGACTTCCGCGATGGGGCCGCCCGACGCCGTAAGTGTTTCCAGGTAGCGCCGGCAGGCGGCGTGGTCCTGGCACTCGGCGGGCACCACCATCAGCTTGCGGCCGTCCGGGCTGCACAGCAGCTGGCTGTTGAACAGGTAGGTCGCAACGGCGTCCTGCAGCGACAGCTGGTCATCGGCCACACGGATGCAGTTCAGGCTGAAGCCGGCCGCGTCGCACGCTCCGGACAGCGTGCGAATGACCTTGGCTTCATCGTCGAAGGCCGCCTGGTGATACAGGAGCGTATCCAGATGCCCGACGGCGATGACGTCGTTGTGAAAGACCCCGGCATCGATTGCCGCCAGCGATTGCCTTGCGTAGACCGTCCGCGCCGGGTCAAGCTGGTGCAGGCGGGCCACGGCGCGGCTGGC
Source organism: Cupriavidus sp. CuC1 (assembly GCF_044627735.1). Taxonomy (NCBI): domain Bacteria; kingdom Pseudomonadati; phylum Pseudomonadota; class Betaproteobacteria; order Burkholderiales; family Burkholderiaceae; genus Cupriavidus; species Cupriavidus sp. CuC1. Next base: position 13,938 of record NZ_JBIUHC010000159.1, read on the forward strand.
TTCGGCGTACTGGCGGGGCGCGAACCGTCGCGCTGCGCTTTGCTTCGAGGCAAAGGCTTCGTCGCCGTAGACGAAGAAGTGGACGCCGGCCTCGCCGTGGCGCCGGGCGAAGCGCGTATGGTTGGCCGCGCCCTCGTCGCCGAGGGCGGCCACGCCGGGTATGGCGTCGTGAACGACGAAATGCGTCGCGTCGCTGAATATTTGCCTTAGCAGCCTTGCCGTGTCGGGGTGTTCCACCGAGCGATGCAGCTTGGCGCTGAGATTGGCGGGGGTAAAGTGCACCTTTGCGTCGGCGCAATCCGTCGCGGGGCTGACTGTCGCGGCGTTGGCCGTCCACATCGAGGAGGCCGAGTAGGCCGCCGACAGCAACTGGGGCTCCAGTTTTCCCGCCTTGGCAATCACGGCCGCGTCGCTGCCGTGAAAGCCCAGCGCGCGCAGCAGCCGCAAGTTCGGCCTTGCAAGGGGAGGCAGCACGCCCTGCGGAATGCCCCGCCGATGCAGGGCCAGCATTTTTTCCAGGCCTTGCAGCGCCGCCTTGCGCGGATTCGCGGCGCTGCCGCGATTGCGCATGGACGCAACGTTTCCGGTGGCCAGGCCAGCGTGGTGGTGGCTAGGCCCGACCAGGCCGTCGAAATTGATCTCTTGCGCGCTCATGCTGCCTCCCGCCTCTGAGCGATGACGATCGCTATCCATTCAGTCTTTCTCCCGGCTTGAGGGTGACCACGCGCACGGGGTCGCCTGCGTTGATGGCGAGCGCAGCGCGCTCTTCGCTGGTCAGCGCCAGGCTGCCAAAGGCCGGCGCCGCATGGCTGACGATGGCCCGGAAGTCGCCGCGCCGGGTATTGCCGACCAGCACCGGGCGCGTCCCGGCGGTGGGTTCGGTGCCGGATGCGGGGCGGGCGATGGCCAGCATGCTGTCCTTGGTGATGCGCAGATGCTTGATATGCCCCTGCACAACCGGGCCGGCGTCGAAGATATCCACCAAGCCCTCGTAGTCCAGGCCTTCCTGCTCCAGCATGCGCCGCGCCGGCTCGGTCGCCGCATGCGCCCGGCCAATGACCTCGCGTGCCTCTTCGGTCAGGAAATCCGTGTAGATGGGAAAGCGCGGCATCAGCTCCGCGATAAAGGATTTGGCGCCGCCCCCGCTCTTGTCGTCGGCGGCGGAGAAGTCCATCTTGAAGAAATGCTTGCCGAGGCTTTCCCAGAATGGCGAAGTGCCGTCAGGGCGGAGGAATCCCCTCAGTTCGGCGCAGATGACTTCAGGCAGCAGGTCGATAAAACTGGCGGCAAACAGCAGCCGGCCCTTGGAGAGCAGTTTGCCGTTGGTGCCGCTGCGGTAGGCGGGGTCCAGGAACAGGGTGCAAAGCTCGGCGCAGCCGGTGAGATCGTTCGACAGGAAGAGGGTTTTCTTGTTGGAGTAGACGCCAACCTCGCGGCTGGAGTGCACCAGCTGGCCCAGGCGAAAACTGTAGAACGCGTCCTCCAGGCCCACCGCGGCCTTCAGCGCGCTGACGCCACAGACCTGGCCGGTAGCCGTGTCCTCGAGCACGAAGACATAGTCGCATTGCGCCGGCGGCAGGTCCCCGTTGAAGGAGGCTTCGGCGACGGCGATCCGCTTTTCGAGCCCGGCGGGATCCGCCTTGAGAGTTGTCATGCCGGGGCCCACCTTCTCCGCCAGGGATAGCAAGGCGGGCAGGTGGCTGGCATGGATGGAGCGCAGGACGATCATGAGGGTTCCTGTTGGCGCGTCAGGCGGCCGAGACGATGACCGCGTCGCCGGGAGCGACGCGCAGCGATGCCAGCGCTTCGGCGCAAAGCGTGATCCTGCCCCGGTCCAGCTCGATCGCGCCGTTGGCCATCGTGCAGCGGAATTTGGCCAGCGGGCCGGTCGATGCGACCAGGCAGGCTTCGGCAGGCTGGTCCACGGTGCCGAGTTCGGCGGTCAGCTTGCGGGCGGTGGCGAGCGTTTGCAGGCGGGAGGCATGCGCCTCGAGCACCGGGCCGCCGTCGAATATGTCGACATAGCGCTCCGCTTCGAAGCCTTCCGCGCTCAGGATATCGAAAGGGGCGGCAGCGGCCGGGTGAAGCTGGCCGATGACCTCGCGGGCGTCGTCAGGCAGCAAGGAAACGTACACGGGATAGTGCGGCATCAGTTCCACAAAGAGCGTGCCATTGCGCGCGCCATGGACCACGCGCTCCGCGGACAAGTAGTCCATGTTGAAGAACTTGCGCCCGATCGCATCCCAGAAGGGCGATGAATCGTCCGCGCGCGTCTGCCCTGCGAGGCAGACGAAGAAATCGTCGGCGAAGCGCCGCCTGTCGGCCGCGGCCAGCATCAGGCGGGAGCGCGACAACAGCGGTCCCGCCCAGGCATTTTCCTCAGCGGCATCCACCAGGAACCCCGACAACTGCGAGTGCGCGGTGAGATCGGAGCTAAGCGTCAGCACATGGACATTGTTGGTGATGCCCAGGTCGCGGGAGACATGGTGGATGACGTCGTTCCTGTAGGCAAAATACGCACCCGCCGCGCCGGCAGTGGCCGAGATGGATGCCGCGCCGGCAAGCGTGCCATCCGGGCGCTCCAGCACCATCTGGTACCGCTCGTCGCCGGGCATGTCGACGGATCGCGCCAGCGCGTCGGCACTGCGTGCGATCGCGTCTTCGATTCGCTCGCGTGTGCGGGGCAGGGTGTGCACGTTAGGGGTCGCGCGTTGTGCAAGTTCGAACAGCGCGGGCGCATCCTGGTCAACGGCGGGGCGGGCGATCCACATGGTGCTCCTGCTTAAGTGGCGAATGGTCGGTTGTATTGCGCATGCCGGGTTGGTCTGGGCGGTCCGGCAGCGCTCTGAACTCTACGTGTTGCAAGCCGCGGCAGAAACCACGAATGCGACGCCGCATTTCAGATCTGCGCCGTCGCGGCTGCGATCGGCCTCGATGCATCGCTCACGCCGCCGCCCGGAGCATCCGCTGCCGCTCCTCGCGCGGGGTCAGCCCAAAGACCGTCCGGTAGGAAGTGGAAAAATGCGATCCCGACGAAAAGCCGCACATCAGCCCGATCTGCAGCAGCGAGTGCCGCGATTCCCTGAGCAGGCGGCGAGCCTTTTCCAGCCGGATCTCCAGGTAATAGCGTGACGGGACAGCGTTGAGGTGCTGCTTGAACAGCCGCTCCAGCTGGCGCCGCGATACGCCAACCAGGCTCGCGATCTCCTCGGCCTGCAGCGGTTCCTCGATGTTGGCTTCCATCAGGGCGACCGCCTCGGAGAGCTTGGGCGCCAACCCGCTGAACTGAGTTTGCAGCGCGACACGCTGGCGCTCTTCCGGGGCGCGGATGCGCTCAATGCACAGGAGGTCCTGGATGGTGCTGGCCATCTGCGTGCCAAGTACGTCGCGCACAAAGCCCAGTGCCAGATCGACGGCGGCCGTGCCGCCGCAGCACGTTGTCCACTTTCCCGTGTGCTCGATGATGGCTGGCGACAGGATGGCCTTGTCGGCCGGCGTGTCCAGGATCATGGCGTCATGCCAGTGCAGCGCAACGCGCATGCCGGCCGACCATCGGGTGCCCAGGAGCCACAGCACGGCGTTGCCGATCACGATGACGTAGGTGGCTCTGTCGATGAGTTCGTCCAGAGGGCCGGCTGCCGCGGCGGCGACCGGCGGCGGCTGCTCCCACAGGACAAGCACGTCGCACGGCGGACAGGCATGGGCTTGCGCTGCGAGCGCAGCCGTGACGCGCATGCCTGGATTGCCCCCCAACGTCTGGCCAAGCTGCAGGATCTTGTGCAGCAGCGCGATCTCGGGGGGCATGGCTGCACCCCAGCCGTAGAGCAGGACCTCTGTCCGGGGCGCGCCAAGCAGTTTGCGCCAGGGGGTCCCGCTGACTGCGGTTTCAATCCTCGCGCTCATCGTCCGTTCTTCCTTTGCCTTTTTGTGCGGGTGCGGCCGCGACCGATGTCTGCCGGCCAGGGATGCAACTGCAATCCATCCTAATCAAAGTCCCGTTTGCCGGTAAGGGCCATTTGCAGGTTCCGGCGTAAGGCCACGCCATCGCCGGATCTGCCCACGCCACACATGACCGCTTTTTGGGGATGCCTGCGTGAACCGGGGGCGAATGCTAGCGTATACCCGGTTGTCCATAATGGAATTTGTGTCTATATTTCAGTCCGCGCCAGGGCAGTGCATTGCCTGCCTTTCGCAAGTCGCCAGTCCGGCGCGAGCGCTGCCGGGCCGGGCAATACCGGGTTCAGCCGATCCTTGAAGTGAGTCGCGCCGAACTTTGACCAATAGCTTTGATCGTCGCTGACATGCCGTGAGGATGGAGCGAGGCTCGCAAGAAATCGGAGATGCAAACGCTATGAAGTGGAATACAAAGCTCTTCCTTGGACTGGTTGCATCGGGTGCGATGCTGTCGCTGGCCAATGCCCAGCAGCCCCAGGTCCTGCGCATGGGCCTGAACCCGACCTATCCACCGTTCGAGAGCAAGTCGCCATCGGGAGAGCTGCAAGGTTTCGACATCGATGTCGGCAACGCCATCTGCAAAAAGCTGAACGTCAAATGCGTCTGGGTGGAGAACGACTTCGACGGCCTGATCCCCGCGCTGCAGGCACGCAAGTTCGACGTAGTCAACTCCGCCATGAACATCACTGAGAAGCGCAAGCAGATCATCGATTTCACGCCCCCGCTCTACGTGGTGCCGATCCAGATGGTGGCCAAGCGTTCGGCAAAACTCCAGCCGACCGTGGAAAGCCTGAAGGGCAAGTCGGTTGGCGTGATGCGGGGCACCACACAGGAGGCCTACCTGCAAAAGTACTGGGCCAAGGGCGGGGTTGAGATCGTCTCGTACCAGGACCAGGCGCAGGTGTTTGCCGACCTGATCGCCGGGCGTATCGACGGCGCGGTACAGGAGTCCCAGACCGCGCTGGACGGCTTGCTTGGCAAGCCGGAGGGGCGTGACTTCGATTTCGCCGGCCAGGCACTGGTCGACCCCGCCACGCTCGGCGTGGGCACTGGCCTTGGCTTTCGCAAGGGCGACGACGCGCTGCGCGAAAAGCTGCTTGGCGCCGTCGCGGCCCTGAAGAAGGACGGCACCTTGTCGGCGCTGTCGAACAAGTACTTCAAGCGCGACATCATCGTCAAGGAGTAAGCCTTGCAGGCCCGGCGGCGAGCCGGGCATCGCAGCCGAACGGGACGGGGACGCAGCGGGGTTCAGGCAGGATTCAGGCGTTGGAAGGCGTTGATTTGCGGAGTGTTGGCGTGGATGCAGATGTGGTGGTGATCGGGGCCGGCATTGTCGGCGTCAGTGTGGCGGTTCACCTGGCGCTGCGTGGCCGCCGGGTGATCCTGGTGGACCGGCGCTCGCCTGGCGAGGAAACCAGCTTTGGCAATGCAGGCCTGATCGAGCGGGCGTCGGTGGTGCCCTATGGCTTTCCACGGGACCTGGCGACGCTGGTCCGCTACGCGGGCAACAGGCAGACCGCCTTGCGCTATGACGTGCGCGCGTTGCCGTCATTCTTGCCATGGCTGGCGCGCTATTGGCATCACTCGGCGCCGCAGCGGTTGGCGCGCGCGAGCCAGGACATGCTGCCCCTGATCGCGCATAGCGTGTCCGAGCACGACAAGCTGATTGCGCTTGCCGGCCTGCAGCCGCTGGTCAGGTCCGGCGGATGGATCGAGGCGTTTCGCACCGCCGCTGCATTCGAGAAACGCCTTGCTATCTGCCGGCCGCTTGCGCTGCATCACGGGCTCGAGATGCAGCCGCTGGACCAGGCGGGGCTGGAAAAGACGGAACCCGGTCTCGGGCCCGGCTTTTGCGGCGCGATTCACTGGATCGACCCGAAGAGCGTCACGGACCCGGGCTTGCTGACCAAGGGCTATGCAGGCCTGCTCGCGCGCCTGGGTGGGCAGATCGTCGGGGCGGAGGTCTCGCAGATCACGCCAGGCGGGGAGATGTGGCGCGTGCATGCCGATGGCGCGCAGATCGCGGCCCGCGAAGTGGTCATCGCGCAAGGGCCCTGGTCCGGCGAGCTCATCGCGCCGCTTGGCTATCGCATCCCGCTCATGGGCAAGCGGGGATACCACATGCACTACCAGTCCGAATCCGAGGTGGCACAGCGCTTCCCGGTGGTCGACAGCGAGGTCGGCTATGTGGTCGCGCCGATGCGCAGAGGGCTGCGGCTCACAACCGGCGTAGAGCTGTCGTCTGCGGCCAGGGCACCGACGCCGATCCAGCTGGAGAGGGCGGAGCGCAAGGCGAAAGGCATCTTCAGGCTCGGCAGGCGGCTCGACGATCAGCCGTGGATGGGGCGCCGGCCCTGTACGCCGGACATGCGGCCGCTGATCGGCCCGGCGGGGCGGCACAAGGGGCTTTGGTTCGCGTTCGGGCACAACCACCACGGATTGACGCTGGGTCCCGTCACCGGACGCCTGCTGGCGGAAATGATGACGCAAGGCAAGCCTTTCACGGACCCGACGCCCTACAGCCCCGGGCGCTTCGGCTAATGCGTCGATGCGTGCGAACGAAAGCATGAGTCAGAAACAAAGGACGAAAGGAGTTACCAATGCTGCATGGATACGGCTGGGTGATAGCGCTAGGGACGTGGCAGACCGTCAAGCTGGCGCTGCTCTCCCTCTTGCTGGCCATTGTCTTAGGCTTGCTCGGCGCGAGCGCCAAGGTGTCGAAGGTCGGCACGCTTAACAAGGTCGCGTCGGTCTATACGACGCTCATCCGCGGCGTGCCGGACCTGGTGCTGATGCTGCTGCTGTTCTACAGCATCCAGATGTGGCTGAACCGGGTCACGGACTATATGCAGGTCGAGCAGGTTGATATCGATCCCTTTGTGGCGGGCGTGATGACGATCGGCTTCATCTACGGCGCTTACTTCACCGAGACCTTCCGCGGGGCGTTCATGTCGGTGCCGGCCGGGCAGATCGAGGCGGGCGTGTCTACCGGCATGTCCGGCCTGCAGGTATTCCGCCGCATCCTGTTTCCGCAGATGATGCGGTTCGCGCTGCCCGGCATCGCGAACAACTGGCAGGTGCTGGTCAAGGCCACGGCACTGGTCTCGCTGATCGGGTTGACGGATCTGGTGAAGGTCGCGCTGGATGCCGGCAAGAGTACGTTCAGCATGTTCCATTTCATCCTGGTTGCGGCACTCATTTACCTGGCGCTGACATCCGTTTCCAACCTGGTGCTGGTGTGGCTGGGCAAGCGCTACTCGCTCGGCGTAAGGGAGGCAAAGATCTGATGGACCTGCTACTTGAATACTGGAGGGCTTACCTCTATTCGGACGGCACCAAGATGACCGGCCTGGCCATGACGCTCTGGCTGCTGGTGCTGTCGCTTGGCATCGGCTTCGTGGCGGCCGCGCCGCTGGCGGTGGCCCGCACCTCGTCATGCCGTGCCTTGTCGATGCCGGTGCGCTTCTATACCTACCTCTTTCGCGGTACGCCGCTGTATGTGCAGCTGCTGTTGATCTACTCCGGGGTGTATGGCCTTGGCGTGGTGAGGGACGTGGATATGCTCAACCACTTCTTTCGCAACGGGTTCAATTGCACGGTACTGGCGTTTGGCCTGAACACTTGCGCCTACACCACGGAGATCTTTGCCGGTGCGATTGCCAGCACGGCCTATGGCGAAGTGGAAGCGGCGAAAGCCTATGGCATGTCGCGCCTGACGCTCTATCTGCGCGTCATCCTGCCGTCGGCGCTGCGCCGCTCGCTGCCCAACTACGGCAACGAAGTCATCCTGATGCTGCATGCCACGACCGTTGCCTTTGTCGCCACCGTCCCCGACCTGCTCAAGGTGGCGCGCGACGCCAACGCAGCGTCGTACCGATCGTTCGAGTCCTTTGGCATTGCCGCGTTGCTGTACTTGGTGGTGTCCCTTGCCATCGTTCACTTGTTCCGCAAGGCGGAGCACAAATGGCTGGCCTTCCTGCGGCCGGTGGAGAAAAAATGATGCCTTCAATAGCCATGCAGTCAGACTTACAAGCGTTGCCTCGCCACGCTACGCCCGCGCAGGCATCGCAAGCGCGCGCCGCGCTGATGGCGAGCGACATACACAAGAGCTACGGTAGCCACCAGGTGCTCGACGGCGTGTCGCTGCGGGCCGTTCCCGGCGATGTGATTTCCATCATCGGGTCCAGCGGTTCCGGCAAGAGCACGTTTCTGCGTTGCATGAATTTCCTCGAGCAACCGGATGCCGGGCAGATCGTCGTGAACGGCGAGCAGGTGAAGATGCACACCGGCAAGGACGGCAAGCTGCGCGTCTCGGACGCCAGGCAGCTACGCCTGATACGGACCAGGCTGGCCATGGTCTTCCAGCACTTCAACCTGTGGTCCCACATGACCGTGCTGCAGAACGTCACGGAAGCCCCGCAGCACGTGCTTGGGGTGAAAAAGAAAGAGGCGCAGGAATGGGCCGCGCATTGCCTGGACAAGGTCGGGTTGACCCAGCAAGCCATGGGCGCCTACCCGGCGCATCTCTCGGGCGGGCAGCAGCAACGCGTCGCGATTGCCAGGGCCCTTGCCATGCGGCCCGATGTGCTGCTGTTCGATGAACCGACCTCGGCGCTCGACCCCGAACTGGTGGGCGAGGTGCTCAAGGTAATGCAGCAACTGGCCTCCGAGGGGCGGACCATGGTGGTGGTCACCCACGAGATGGGCTTTGCGCGCTCGGTTTCCACGCAGGTGGTGTTCCTGCACAAGGGCAAGGTCGAAGAAACGGGAGTCGGCGAGCAGTTGTTTGCAAGCCCGCAGTCGCCGCGCCTGCAGCAATTTCTCTCGAACAACCTGAAGTAGGCCGGGGCACCTGGCGGGCGCCCCTTTGGGGGAGGAGTGCAGTGGTCTAATTTCCTCGGACAGGTCGATAGGGTGACAATCCATATCGACGAGGAAACAGATGACAAGACAACG
>NZ_JBIUHC010000160.1:0-22748 GCF_044627735.1 Cupriavidus sp. CuC1
GTCCATGCCAAATTTAGATGGACACGATCCTCGCCCTCAATATCCCCCCGATCAAGGTGTGTTCGCCGGGCGCTTACCGTACACGCTTAACCGCTAATTCTGTACCCATCATCGCGTCCGCTTAAATTTAAGCGGACACTATCTGTCGGCACAACGAGACCCGCAAGATGGGTTCGCCAGCCGCTTACAAAAAGGGCACCCTAAGGTGCCCTTTTTTGTAGCCTTTGGAACTGTCCGCGGCGTGCCCGTCAGGCCTGCGCGCCGAAGTTCGGGTCGTCGCGGTCGACGTCGCCTGGCTTCTTCTCGCCCTTGACCAGGTCCTCGCGCTTGACGCCCAGCCACATGGCCAGCGCCGCGGCGACGAATACCGAGGAGTAGATACCGAACAAGATGCCGACAGTCAGCGCCAGCGCGAAGTAGTGCAGGGTGGGGCCGCCGAAGAAGAACATCGACAGCACCATCATTTGGGTCGAGCCGTGGGTGATGATGGTCCGCGAGATGGTGCTGGTGATCGCATTGTCGATGATCTCGTGCGTGGTCATCTTGCGGAACTTGCGGAAATTCTCGCGGATCCGGTCGAAAATCACCACCGATTCGTTGACCGAGTAGCCCAGCACCGCCAGGATCGCCGCCAGCACCGACAGCGAGAATTCCCACTGGAAGAAGGCGAAGAAGCCCAGGATGATCACCACGTCGTGCAGGTTGGCGATGATGCCGGCCACCGCGAACTTCCACTCGAAGCGGAATGACAGGTAGATCACGATGCCGGCGACCACGCACAGCAGCGCCAGCAGGCCGTCGGTGGCCAGTTCCTTGCCCACCTGCGGGCCGACGAACTCGACGCGCTGGAGCTTGACGTCAGGCGCGGCCGTTTGCAGCGCGGTCATGACCTGCTCGCTCTGCTGGGCCGAGGTGACGGTCTTGCCGTCCGGGCCCTTTTGCAGCGGCAGGCGGATCATCACGTCGCGCGAGGTGCCGAAGTTCTGCACCTGCACGTCGGAGTAGCCGAGTTTGCCGACCTGGCCGCGGATGCGTTCGAGATCGGCCGTCTGCTGGTAGTTGACCTCCATCACCGTGCCGCCGGTGAACTCGATCGACAGGTGCAGGCCCTTGTGCGCGAGGAAGAATACGGCGGCGGCAAACGTCAGGAAGGAAATCACGTTGAAGATCAACGCGTGCTTCATGAACGGAATGTCGCGCCGGATGCGGAAGAATTCCATGTTGAATCCTGTTTTGTACGGCAGCGCCTGCTGCCGTTCTATGCTGGTTGGATGTCCGTGCGCGTCCTGCGCGCGGACACCCATGATGCTTACTTGGCGATGGTGCCCTGGCTATCCGAGCCCGGCTTCCAGATCTGGCCGATCGCCACGCTTTGCAGCTTCTTCTTGCGGCCGTACCAGAGGTTCACCAGGCCGCGGTTGAAGAACACCGCCGAGAACATCGAGGTCATGATGCCCAGGCAGTGCACCACGGCAAAGCCGCGCACCGGGCCGGAGCCGAAGGCCAGCAGCGCCAGGCCCGCGATCAGCGTGGTCACGTTGGAGTCCAGGATGGTGGCCCAGGCGCGGTCAAAGCCGACGGCGATTGCCATCTGCGGCGAAGCGCCCGCGCGCAATTCCTCGCGGATCCGCTCGTTGATCAGCACGTTGGCGTCGATGGCCATGCCGAGCACCAGCGCGATAGCGGCGATGCCGGGCAGCGTCAGCGTGGCCTGCAGCATCGACAGCACCGCCACCAGCAGCAGCAGGTTGACGGCCAGCGCGGCCACCGAGAACACGCCGAACAGCATGTAGTACAGCATCATGAAGACGGCGATGGCGGCGAAGCCGTAGGCTACCGAGTCAAAGCCCTTCTTGATGTTGTCCGCGCCCAGCGACGGGCCGATGGTGCGCTCTTCGATGATTTCCATCGGCGCGGCCAGCGAGCCGGCGCGCAGCAGCAGTGCCAGGTCGTTGGCGGCTTCGGTGGAGTACGAGCCGGTGATCTGGAAGCTGGAACCCAGTTCGGACTGGATCGTTGCCACCGTCAGCACTTCGCCCTTGCCCTTCTCGAACAGCACGATGCCCATCGGCTTGCCGATGTTCTCGCGCGAGACGTCGCGCAGCACGCGGCCGCCCTGGGCGTCGAGCTTGATATTGACCGAGGCGCGCTGGTTCTGGTCGAAGCCGGCCGAGGCGCTTTCGATGCGGTCGCCGGTGAAGATCACCTGCTTCTTGAGCACTACCGGGGCACCGTTACCTTGCGTGAACAGCTCGCTGCCGAAGGGGATCGGGTCGCCCGGGCGCGGGCTGCGCGGCGCGTCGGGGTCGGCCAGGCGGGCTTCCAGCGTGGCGGTGCGGCCGATGATGTCCTTGGCCTTGGCGGTGTCCTGCACGCCGGGCAGCTGCACCACGATACGGTCGGCGCCTTGCTGCTGGATCACCGGCTCGGCCACGCCGAGCTCATTGACCCGGTTGTGCAGGGTGGTGATGTTCTGCTTGACCGCAGCATCCTGCACCGCCTTGCGGGCCGCGTCGGTGAACACGCCGGAGATGTTGTTGCCATCCGGGGTGAACGCCAGCTCGCGCAGGTTGTCGGCCAGGATGCCGCGCGCCTTGGTGGCGTCGTCGGCATTGTTGAAGCGCACCGTCAGGCGGTCGCCTTCGCGGTCGATGCCGCCATGGCGGATGCCCTTGTCGCGCAGCAGGGTGCGGGCGTCGCCGGCCAGGCTGTCGAGCTTCTTGTCGACCGCGCCCTTCATGTCCACTTGCAGCAGGAAGTGCACGCCACCGCGCAAGTCCAGCCCCAGGTACATCGGCAGCGCGTGCATGGCGGTGAGCCAGCGCGGCGAGCCCGACAGCAGGTTCAGCGCGACCACGTAGGTGGCGTCATTGGGGTCGGGGTTGAGCGCGCGGGTCAGCACGTCCTTGGCCTTGAGCTGCTCGTCGGGCGTCTTGAAGCGCGCCTTGACCGAGCCGGACTGGCCGTTCAGGTCGAAGAACATGCCATCGGGCTGCAGGTTGTTCTGCGCCAGGATCTGCTCGATCTGCTTTTGCATGGCCAGGTCGACCTTGACCGTGACCTTGGCGGAGGAGACCTGCACGGCAGGCGCCTCGCCGAAGAAGTTCGGCAGCGTATAGGTGATGCCGATGGCGAGAGCCACCAGGATCACGAGGTATTTCCAAAGCGGATAGCGATTCATCTTTGGCCAGTCGTTCTTCGGTTGGCGGCGCCGACGAGACCGTCAGCGGGCAGTTGGCACCACCGCACCGGTTGGCAAACAGCCGCCTGGCATCCACGGATAACCCGGGCTGGATCAGGCGGCTGCAGGGGCACGCGCGCTAAAGGCGTGCCGGGAAGGGCGAAAAAGCAGGCTGGCGGTGCGGGAGAAGCTGGGCGGCGCTGTGTGTCAAGCGACGTCACGCCCGCAGCCGTGGTGCTCAGAGCGACTTCAGCGAGCCCTTGGGCAGCACCGTGGTAACCGCGCTCTTTTGCACCGTGATTTCGGTGCCCGCGGCGATTTCGAGGGTTACGTATTGCTCGTTGACCTTGGTGACACGGCCGAGAATGCCGCCGGCAGTCACGACTTCGTCGTTCTTGGCCAGCGCTTCCAGCATTGCCTTCGATTCTTTCTGGCGCTTCATCTGCGGGCGGATCATGATGAACCACAGCACAGCGAACATCAAGATGATAGGCAGGAAACTCATCAGGCCACCCGCCGCACCGCCGGTCACGCCGGCAGTCTGGGCAAATGCGTTAGAAATCAGCACGTTGCTTCTCCGTCACAAAGTCAATCAGTTAGTCGGTCATTCTACCACCCGCTTGCAACCGCATTCCATGCCTGATCCGGGCATTTACGGTGTAGTACGGGTTTGTTCGGGGCGCCTTGCAAGCCGCTTTGCAGCTGCAGGCACCGCTATTCGACCGGTGCCGTACGGAAAGTTCACGCCGGGGCGCGGCAGCCGCCGGCGCGGCGCTACTGCGCCCCGCGCGCGCGATCGGCGGCGAACTGCAGGCGGAAGGCCTCGAAGCGGTGCTCCTCGATGGCTTCGCGCATCTCGCCCATCAGTTCCAGGTAGTAGTGCAGGTTATGGATGGTGTTCAGGCGCGCGCCCAGGATCTCGCCGACCCGGTGCAGGTGGTGCAGGTAGGAGCGCGAGAAGTTGCGGCAGGTGTAGCAGCCGCAGGATTCGTCCAGCGGCCGGGTGTCGTTGCGGTGGACGGCGTTCTTGATCTTGACGTCGCCAAAGCGCGTGAACAGCCAGCCGTTGCGGGCATTGCGGGTCGGCATCACGCAGTCGAACATGTCCACGCCCGAGGCCACGCCGGCCACCAGGTCTTCGGGCGTGCCCACGCCCATCAGGTAGTGCGGCTTGTGCGCGGGCAGGCGCGGGCCCACGTGTTCCAGCACGCGCATCATGTCTTCCTTGGGCTCGCCGACCGACAGGCCACCGATGGCGTAGCCGTGGAAGTCCAGCTCCGACAGGCCGGCCAGCGACTCGTCGCGCAGATCCTCGAACATGCCGCCCTGGACGATGCCGAACAGCGCGTTGGGGTTTTCCAGGCCATTGAACTCTTCGATCGAGCGCTTGGCCCAGCGCAGGCTCATGCGCATGGAGGCGGCCGCTTCCGCATGGGTGGCGGGGCGGCCGTCGATCTCGTACGGCGTGCATTCGTCGAACTGCATCACGATGTCGGAGTTCAGCGTGCGCTGGATCTGCATCGAAATCTCGGGCGACAGGAACAGCTTGTCGCCATTGACCGGCGAGGCAAAGGTCACGCCATCCTCGGTGATCTTGCGCAGCGCGCCCAGCGAAAACACCTGGAAGCCGCCCGAGTCGGTCAGGATCGGCTTGTCCCAGCCCATGAAGCGGTGCAGGCCGCCGTGCTTTGCCACCACTTCCAGCCCGGGGCGCAGCCACAGGTGGAAGGTATTGCCCAGGATGATCTGGGCGTTGATTTCACCGAGCTCGAGTGGCGACATCGCCTTGACCGAGCCGTAGGTGCCGACCGGCATGAAGATCGGGGTCTCGACCACGCCGTGGTTGAGGGTGACGCGGCCGCGGCGGGCGTTGCCGTCGGTGGTGAGCAGTTCGAAGTTGAGCATGGCTGGATTCGGGATTCAGGTTCGGGCTGGCGCGGCGCGCTCAGGGCTGGGGCTGGCGCGTCAGCAGCATGGCGTCACCGTAGCTGAAGAAGCGGTAGCGCTCGGCCACCGCATGGCGGTAGGCGGCGCGGATGGGCTCCACCCCAGCCAGCGCCGACACCAGCATCAGCAAGGTCGACTTGGGCAGGTGGAAATTGGTGATCAGCGCATCGACCACCCGGAAACGGTAGCCGGGTGTGATGAAGATATCGGTGTCGCCACGGCCGGCGGCCAGCGTGCCATCGGCCGCGCCGGCGGACTCCAGCGCGCGCAGCGAGGTGGTGCCGACCGCGATCACGCGACCGCCGGCGGCGCGCGTGTCGCGCACGGCCTGGGCCAGCGCGTCCGACACTTCGTACCACTCGGCGTGCATCTTGTGCTCGGCCAGGTTCTCGGTGCGTACCGGCTGGAAGGTGCCGGCGCCCACGTGCAGTGTCAGAAAGCCGCGGCGCACGCCCAGCGCATCGAGCCGGGCGAACAGCGCTTCGTCGAAATGCAGGCCGGCGGTGGGCGCGGCCACCGCGCCGGGGGCGCGGGCGTAGACCGTCTGGTAGCGGGTTTCGTCGAAGGCGTCGGGGTCGTGGGTGATGTACGGCGGCAGCGGCAGGCGGCCGTGGCGCTCGATCAGCTCCAGCGCCGGCTCTGGGAAGGTGAGCGTGAAGAACTGGTCCACGCGCGGGCCCACTGTGACGTCAAAGGCATCCGCCAGGCGCAGCAGGCTGCCCACGGGCGGTGTCTTGGAGGCGCGCACCTGGGCCAGCACGGTGTGGCTGTCCAGCACCCGCTCGACCAGCACCTCGACCTTGCCGCCGCTGCCCTTCTGGCCGAAGAAACGCGCCTTGATGACGCGCGTGTCGTTGAATACCAGCAGGTCGTTCGGACGCAGGTAGTCGACGATATCGGCGAACGTGCGGTCGGTGAGGCGGGTGGCGCCGTCCTGCGCGTCCGTATCCACCACCAGCAGCCGGCTCGCGCCGCGCTCCGGCAAGGCGGTCTGGGCGATCAGTTCGGGCGGGAGGGCAAAGTCAAAATCGGACAGCGTCAGCATCATGGGGGCAAAAACGGCCGCAGACCGCGCGGTGGCGCGGCCGGCATAGGTACAATCGGCGAATCCGATATTGTAAGGCTTGGGGCGACTCCGCCGCCCGGGCGCGCGTGATATCGCCTATTTGTGCCAACCTGCCCGTGCCACCAGGCATGCGCCCCGACCCGAATCGCTAGCCACGCCCCAGATGCCAGGAACCGCTCCCGACCGAACCCCGGAAACCACCGACAGCCCGCCCGCGGCGCGCGCCGGGGACAAGCCGGGCCGTCCGGGCAAGGCGGCGTCCAAGGGCGCTGCCGCCGGCAAGCCGTCCTCGGCCATGGCCCGGCTGCACAAGCTCGGCCTCAAGCGCGATGTCGACCTGGTGCTGCACCTGCCCATGCGCTACGAGGACGAGACCACGCTGCTGCCGATCGCCGATGCCATCGGGCGCGCGGGGATGGGGCTGACGGTGCAGGTCGAGGGCGTGGTCACCTCCAACGAGGTCAGCCTGCGCCCGCGCCGCCAGCTAGTGGTCAAGATCGCCGACGATACCGGCGAGCTGACGCTACGCTTCATCAATTTCTACGGCAGCCAGGCCCAGCAGATGGCCGAAGGCGCCTTCCTGCGGGTGCGCGGCGAGCTGCGCGGCGGCTTCTTCGGCGCGGAGATGGTCCATCCCACCGTGCGCGCGGTGACGCCCGGCGAGGCGCTGCCCGAGCGGCTGACCCCGGTCTACCCGAGCACCGCCGGCATCCCGCAAAGCTACCTGCGCAAGGCCATCGGCGGCGCGCTGTCGCGCACGCCGCTGCCGGAGACCCTGCCCATCCCCGTGCTGCAAGGCCCGCTGGCGCAGCTCAAGCTGCAGCCCTTGCCGGAGTGCCTGCGGCTGCTGCACTCGCCGCCGCAGGAGGTGGACGAGCACGCCCTGATCGAGCGCTCGCACCCGGCCTGGCAACGTATCAAGCTCGATGAGCTGCTGGCGCAGCAGCTCTCCCTCAAGCGCTCCCAGGCGGCGCGGCGCGACAAGAGCGCGCCGCCCATGCCGCGCCGCGCGGGCGGCCTGCTCACCGCCTTCCTGGCGGCACTGCCGTTCAAGCTGACCGGCGCGCAGCAGCGCGTGGTGGAAGAGATCGCCAAGGACATGGGCGCGCCCCACCCGATGCATCGCCTGCTGCAGGGCGACGTCGGCAGCGGCAAAACCATCGTGGCGGCGCTGGCGGCTTGCCAGGCCATCGATGCCGGCTACCAGGCCGCGCTGATGGCACCCACCGAAATCCTGGCCGAGCAGCACTACCGCAAGCTCTCCGCCTGGCTGGAGCCGCTGGGCGTGCCGGTGGTGTGGCTGGCAGGCAGCCTGAAGACGCGCGCCAAGCGCGAGGCCGCGGCCAAGGTCGAGTCCGGCGAGGCCAAGCTGGCCATCGGCACCCACGCGCTGATCCAGGACAGCGTCAAGTTTGCCCGCCTGGGCTTGTCCGTGGTCGACGAGCAGCATCGCTTCGGCGTGGCCCAGCGGCTGGCGCTGCGCGGCAAGGCGGACCCCGATGCCGCCGCCACGCAGGGCAAGGCCGGCAAGGTCACGCAAACCGTGCCGCACCAGTTGATGATGTCGGCCACGCCGATCCCGCGCACGCTGGCCATGACCTACTACGCCGATCTCGACGTCTCGGTGATCGACGAGCTGCCGCCCGGGCGCACCCCGGTGGTGACCCGGCTGGTCAACGACGCGCGCCGCGACGAGGTGATCGCGCGCGTGCACCACGCCGCCGCCGATGGCCGCCAGGTCTACTGGGTCTGCCCGCTGATCGAGGAGAGCGAAGCGCTGCAACTGCAGACCGCGGTGGAGACCTACGAAACCCTGGTGGCCGCCTTGCCCGAGCTCAAGGTCGGGCTGGTGCACGGTCGCCTGGCGCCGACGGAGAAGGCCGCGGTGATGGAAGACTTCACCGCCAACCGGCTGCAGGTGCTGGTGGCCACCACCGTGATCGAGGTGGGGGTGGACGTGCCCAACGCTTCGCTGATGGTGATCGAGCACGCCGAGCGTTTTGGCCTGGCGCAGTTGCACCAGTTGCGCGGCCGGGTAGGGCGGGGCAGCGCGGAATCGGTCTGCCTGCTGATGTACCAGGCGCCGCTCTCGCCCACCGGGCGCGAGCGGCTGGCGACCATGCGCGAGACCACCGATGGTTTCGAGATCGCCCGGCGCGACCTGCAGATACGGGGGCCCGGCGAGTTCCTTGGCGCGCGCCAGTCCGGCGAGGCGATGCTGCGTTTCGCCGATCTCAACACCGACGCCTGGCTGGTCGACTACGCCCAGGAGGCCGCCGAGCTGATGCTGGCGCGCTACCCGGAGGCGGTCGAGGCGCACTTGTTGCGCTGGCTGGGTGGCAGGGAACATTACCTGAAGGCCTGATGTGACGGCGGGGGCGCACCCGGCGCAGGCGATCAGGTATCGCCTGCGCCGCTTTGCTTGTCATCTCTGACAGAACGTCGAATCGAAGGTAAAATCTATCGCTTAACGGGAATTGATAAGTCATGACGCTCACCGAACTCAAGTACATCGTCGCCGTGGCGCGCGAGCGCCATTTCGGCCGGGCGGCCGAAGCCTGCTTCGTGTCGCAGCCGACGCTGTCGGTGGCGATCAAGAAGCTGGAAGACGAACTCAATGTGCAGATCTTCGAGCGCGGCACGTCCGAAGTCTCGGTGACGCCGATCGGCGAGCAGATCGTGGCGCAGGCCCAGCGCGTGCTGGAGCAGACCATGGCCATCCGCGAAATCGCCAAGCAGGGCAAGGACCCGCTGGCCGGGCCGCTGCGGCTTGGCGTGATCTACACCATCGGGCCCTACCTGCTGCCCACGCTGGTCAAGGAGATGATCCAGACCGTGCCGCAGATGCCGCTGATGCTGCAGGAGAACTACACGGTCAAGCTGATCGAGCTGCTCAAGCAAGGCGAGATCGACTGCGCCATCATGGCCGAGCCCTTTGCCGATTCGGGGCTGACCGTGCAACCGCTGTATGACGAGCCCTTCGTCGTGGCGGTGCCGCGTGGCCACCATCTGGAGCATGCCGGGAAAGTCGATCCCGACGAACTGAAGCAGCAGACCATGCTGCTGCTGGGCAGCGGGCATTGCTTCCGCGACCAGGTGCTGGGCGTGTGCCCGGAGCTGTCGCGCTTTTCGCAGGCGGCCGACGGTATCCAGAAGACCTTCGAAGGCTCCTCGCTGGAAACCATCCGCCATATGGTGGCAAGTGGCGTTGGCATCACCGTGCTGCCGCGGACTTCGGTGCCGGATCTCAAGTCCAACAAGAACGACCTGTTGGCCTACGTGCCCTTTACCGATCCCGTGCCCGACCGGCGCGTGGTGCTGGCCTGGCGCAAGAGCTTTACGCGCCTGCCGGCCATGGAGGCGTTGCGCCGCGCGGTGGCGGCCTGCGACCTGCCCGGTGTCAGCATGCTGGCCGCCAAGGAACTGGCTGAAGCGGCCTGAGCGCACCCTGCCTGCCGGCGCTCGGCGCCGGCCGCACGCTTCCCCGCCTTGGTTTTTCTCCCCCCTCGATTTTTCTGACTTCACTGTGTCTTGGTCCTATGCGACGCTGGCGCGCAGGCAGGGAATAGGTATGCTCTATTTCATAGTTAGAAATAATTGAATTCGCAATTCAATAGCCTTCCCGTAGACTTCCTGCATCGACGCACTGCGTGCTGTTACCGACAAGGAGTCGCACATGAAAGGCGAAAACCCCAGCTTGACCGCCGCCGGCGAGCTCCTGAGCGCGCTGGCCGGCCGTATGGCCGCCTGCCTTGCCTGTTACGCCACGGTGTACTGAAATGACCCGGCGGCTTTCGCGCCGCCCGCCCCAGCCAGACTCCCCGTTCCACCCCCCAAGAAAAATGAGGCCAAGATGAGCAAGGACAAGGACACTCTGACCACCGCCGCCGGCGCGCCGGTAGCCGACAACCAGAATTCGCAGACCGCCGGCCCGCGCGGCCCGATGCTGCTGCAGGACGTGTGGTTCCTGGAGAAGCTCGCTCACTTCGACCGTGAAGTCATCCCCGAGCGCCGCGTGCACGCCAAGGGCTCGGGCGCCCATGGCACCTTCACGGTCACCCATGACATCACGCGCTTTTCCAAGGCCTCGGTCTTTGCCAGCGTCGGCAAGCAAACGCCGCTGTTCATGCGCTTCTCCACGGTGGCGGGCGAGCGCGGCGCGGCCGACGCAGAGCGCGATGTGCGCGGGTTCTCGGTCAAGTTCTACACCGACGAAGGCAACTGGGACGTGGTGGGCAACAACACGCCGGTGTTCTTCGTGCGCGACCCGCTCAAATTCCCGGATTTCATCCACACGCAAAAACGCAACCCGCGCACCAACCTGCGTGACCCGATCGCCGTGTGGGACTTCTGGTCGCGCCATCCGGAGTCGCTGCACCAGGTCACCATCCTGATGAGCGATCGCGGCCTGCCGCAGAACTATCGCCAGATCCATGGCTTCGGTTCGCACACGTATTCGTTCATCAACGCCGCCAACGAGCGCTTCTGGGTGAAGTTCCACTTCAAGTCGCAGCAGGGCATCGCCAACTGGACCAACGAGGAAGCGGCCAAGGTAGTGGCGGGCGACCGCGAGAGCGCGCAGCGCGACCTGTTCGAGAACATCGAAAAGGGCAACTTCCCGCGCTGGAACGTGCGCGTGCAGGTCATGCCCGAAGTCGATGCGGCCAAGTACCACATCAATCCGTTCGACCTGACCAAGGTGTGGCCACACAAGGACTATCCGCTGATCGACGTGGGCGTGCTGGAACTCAACCGCAACCCGGACAACTACTTCGCCGAGGTGGAGCAGGTGGCGATGAACCCGTCCAACATCGTGCCAGGCATCGGCTTCTCGCCCGACAAGATGCTGCAGGGCCGGCTGTTCTCGTATGGCGACACGCAGCGCTACCGCTTGGGCGTGAACCATAACCAGATCCCGGTGAATGCGCCCAAGTGCCCGTTCCACAATACCTACCACCGCGACGGCGCGATGCGCGTGGACGGCAACCAGGGCGGCAAGCTCAACTACGAGCCGAACCGCGAGGGCGCCTACGCCGCCAGCGAACGCGCCGTCGAGCCGCCGCTGGCCCTGGATGGTGCCGCCGACCGCTTCGACCACCGTGTCGACAGCGACTACTACAGCCAGCCGGGCGCGCTGTTCCGCCTGTTCGACGAGGCCCAGCGCCAGCGCCTGTACTCGAACATCGCGGCGGCCATGCAGGGCGTGCCGGAAGACATCGTGCGCGTGCAGCTGGCGCACTTCACCAAGGCCGATCCCGCCTACGGCGAAGGTGTCAGGCGCGCGCTGAACCTGAAGTAATGCGCAAGCAATGAAGCAGGGCAGTGCGGGTGGCCCCGGGCCGGGGCCACCTTGAAAGCCCGGCAAGGAGAACCATCATGGCCCTGTTCAGAATGTTCGTCAGCGAGTTTCAACAGTTGCAACACGTCGCCCACGATAGCCCCCGCCGCGAAGACGCGGCGCGCCTGCAGCGCAAGCTGTGGCGCACGGAAATCGGGCTGGCGGTGATCGCGCTGGGCGCGGTCGCGATGTTCCTGGACGCGGCCGCGGGTTTGTCCGCCTTCACCGGGTGATGCCATAATGTGCGGGTTGTGCCGCGTCCAGTGGCGCGGCAGTTTTCAAAGCCACCCCAGATCGGAGCGTACCTATCATGGCAAAGAAGAATGAGATGAGCGTGAACATCGGCATTTCCGACAAAGAACGCAAGAAGATCGCGGAAGGCCTGTCCAAGTTGCTGGCGGATACCTACACGCTTTATCTCAAGACCCATAACTTCCACTGGAACGTCACGGGTCCGATGTTCAACACGTTGCACCTGATGTTCGAGACGCAATACACCGAGCTGGCGCTCGCCGTGGACTCGATCGCCGAGCGTATCCGCGCGCTGGGCTACCCGGCGCCGGGCACCTACAAGGAATACGCTCGCTTGTCGTCGATCCCCGAGGAAGAGGGCGTGCCCGAAGCCACCGAGATGATCCGCAAGCTGGTCGAAGGCCAGGAAGCCGTGGTGCGCACCGCGCGCTCGTTGTTCCCGGTGATCGACGCCGCTGGCGACGAACCCTCCGCCGACCTGCTGACCCAGCGCATGCAGACGCACGAAAAAACCGCGTGGATGCTGCGCTCGATGCTGGCCTGATGCCCTGCCGGCTGCCTTCGTGTGCTGCCGGCCATGCGCGCCGCGCCCTGACCGGGTCGCGGCGCGTTTTCGTTTTTCGTTTAATGCCCTTGCCTTGCCCTGACCGCTGTGTCGCGGGCCCCCTGCCATGTTTGAACGCTTAGCCCTGTACGCGCGCCTGGTGCGCATCGACAAGCCCATCGGCACGCTGTTGCTGTTGTGGCCTACGCTGTGGGCATTGTGGATGGCCACCGGCGGCCGGCCGGCGTGGAGCCTGTTCTGGATCTTCGTCATCGGCACCTTCCTGATGCGCTCGGCCGGCTGCGCCATGAACGACTGGGCCGACCGTGACTTCGACAAGCACGTCAAGCGCACCAGGGAGCGGCCGCTGACCGCGGGCAAGATTGCCGCGTGGGAGGCAGTGGCGGTGGCGGTGGTGCTGGCGCTTGCGGCCTTCGCCCTGATCACGCCGCTCAACGCGTTCACCAAATGGCTGGCCGTGGTGGCGGCCGTGCTCGCCGGCACCTATCCGTTCTTCAAGCGGTTCTTTGCCATCCCGCAGGCCTACCTCGGCATTGCCTTCGGCTTTGGCATCCCGATGACGTTCGCCGCGGTGCAGGACCATGTGCCCGTGGTGGCGTGGGTGATGCTGCTGGCCAATGTGTTCTGGGCGGTAGCCTACGATACCGCCTATGCCATGGTGGATCGCGATGACGATTTGCTGCTCGGCATGAAGACTTCGGCGATCACGTTCGGGCGGTTTGACGTGGGCGCCATCATGATCTGCTATGCGGTGTTCCTGGGGCTGATGGCCTGGGCCGGTGCGCAGTTCGGGCTGGGCTGGCCGTACTGGATCGGGCTGGTGGCTGCGGCGGGATGCGCGGTGTATCACTACACGCTGATTCGCGAGCGGGATCGCATGAAGTGCTTTGCCGCGTTCCGGCACAACAACTGGTTGGGGGCCTGCGTGTTTGCTGGTACGGCGGCGGCTTATGCGTTGCGGTGAGGCGGCTGGCCGCAAGCGCTAGCGTCCCGAGGGTTTGCTCCCCTCTCCCACGCAGCGGGAGAGGGGCAAGTGCTAGCTTCCCGACGGTTTGCTCCCCTCTCCCACTTGTGGGAGAGGGGCCGGGGGAGAGGGCGGGCGCTCGTCATGCCGTTGTGCTGAAAAAACCACGGGCTTCGCTTTGAGTGGCTCCTAGCTAAGCCACCCCTCTCCCCGGCCCTCTCCCCCTGAGGGGAGAGGGAGACAGCCGTCGTCATCCCAGGCGGTTTTGGCCTTTTCGGCCGGCTCCGGCGAGCGCGCTGGGAGGTCACCCTGGCAGAAGAGCCTTCACTCAGTCCTTGCCAAACTCCGCACCCATTTGCGTCGCGCGTTCCGCCGCGGCGTGCATGGCTTTAACAAAGGCTTCGCCGATGCCGGCGGCTTGCATCGCCGTGAGCGCTGCATAGGTGGTGCCGCCCTTGGAGGTCACACGCTCGCGCAGCAGGCTGACCGGCTCGTCCGACTGCGCGGCCAGGGCCGCGGCGCCGCGGAAGGTTTCCACTGCCAGCGCGCGTCCTTGCGCGGTGCTCAGGCCGAGTTCCACGGCCGCCTTCTCCATGGCTTCGATGAAGTAGAAGACGTAGGCCGGGCCACTGCCGGAGATGGCGGTCACTGCGTCGATCTGCGCGTCGCCTTCCACCCATTCGCACTTGCCCACGGCTTCGGCCAGCGCACGGGCGATGTCGCGGTCTTGCTGCGCCAGCCCGGCTACGCCGGCCAGGCCGGTCATGCCCATGCCGGCCAGCGCCGGTGTGTTGGGCATGGCGCGCACCAGGCGGGTGCGCCCGCCGAACCAGCGCTGCATGTCGGCCAGGCGGATGCCGGCGGCCACGCTCACGATCAGGCTGTCGCCCAGGTGCGGCAGCAGCGATGCCGCTGCCTCGCGGAACTGCTGCGGCTTGACCGCCAGCACGAGCACGTCGCTCTTGCCAAAGGCGGCGTCGGGCGCGCCTGCCGCATGCACCCCGAGGTCGCGCCGCAGCCGTGCCTGCGCTTCATCGAACGGATCGACCACGCGGATCGAGGTGGCCGGCACGCCCCGGGCGATCAGGCCGCCGATCAGGGCGGTGGCCATATTGCCGCCGCCGAGGAAACCAAAGGTGAGATTGTTGAGCATGTCGGTCTCTTGCTGGGAATCGTCTGGAAATAAGGGGGCGGCTTTCAGCCCGGCGTGGCCTGTGTCGCCTCGGGTGCCGTGGCATAGTCACGCGCGCCGAAAATGGCGGTGCCGATGCGCACCACGGTAGCGCCCTCGGCAATGGCGGCCTCCATGTCGGCGGACATGCCCATCGACAGGGTGTCCACATCCAGCCCGGCGGCGCGCAAGGTGTCGAGCAGGGTGCGCAGCGCGGCAAACGGCCGGCGCTGGGCCGCCGCGTCGCTCTGCGGCGCCGGAATGGCCATCAGGCCGCGCAGCCGCAGCCCGGGCAGCGCAGCCACGGCGCGTGCCAGCGCGGGCACTTCGTCTGGCGCGACGCCGCTCTTGCTGGCTTCACCGCTGATATTGACCTGCAGGCAGACTTGCAGCGGCGCCATGCCGGCGGGGCGCTGCGCCGACAGCCGCTCGGCGATGCGCAGGCGGTCGATGGCATGGACCCAGTCGAACTGCTCGGCTACGGCACGCGTCTTGTTGCTTTGCAGGGGGCCGATGAAGTGCCAGCTGATCTGGTCGCGCAAGCCGCCAAGCTGTGCCATCTTGTCCACGCCTTCCTGCACGTAGTTCTCGCCAAAGGCGCGCTGGCCGGCGTCGAACGCGGCCTGCACCGCGGCAGCGGGGAAGGTCTTGGAAACCGCCAGAAGCGTGACTTCACCGGCCGGTCGACCGGCCTGTTGTGCGGCTGCCGCGACGCGCCGGTTGACGGCTTGCAAGTTGGCGGCGATTACAGACATAATCCGGCAAACATATCAAGAAGTACAACAAAAAGTACGACAAAAAAGGGTGGGGTCATTATAGATGGACATCGCGCAGCTATTAGCTTTCGCCGTCAAGAACAAGGCGTCCGATCTCCATCTCTCGGCAGACATGCCGCCGATGGTGCGTATCCACGGCGATATGCGCCGCATCAATGTGGCCGCGATGGGCCACAAGGATGTCCATGCCATGGTGTACGACATCATGAGCGACACCCAGCGCAAGCAATATGAGGAACGGCTGGAAATCGACTTTTCCTTCGAAATCGCCAGCCTGTCGCGTTTCCGGGTCAATGCCTACAACACGCAGCGCGGCGCCGCCGCGGTGTTCCGGACCATTCCCTCCAAGGTATTGACGCTGGAGGACCTGCGCGCGCCGGCGGTGTTCGCCGACCTGTGCATGAAGCCGCGCGGCCTGGTGCTGGTGACCGGGCCCACGGGTTCGGGCAAATCCACCACGCTGGCGGCGATGGTGGACCACCGCAACGATCACGACATGGGCCACATCCTCACGGTGGAGGATCCGATCGAGTTCGTGCACACGTCCAAGAAGAGCCTGATCAACCAGCGCGAGCTGGGGCCGCACACGCATTCCTTCGCCAATGCGCTGCGCTCCGCGCTGCGCGAGGATCCCGATGTGGTGCTGGTGGGCGAGCTGCGCGACCTGGAAACCATCCGCCTGGCGCTGACCGCGGCCGAAACCGGCCACCTGGTGTTCGCCACGCTGCACACCAGTTCGGCGGCCAAGACCATTGACCGGGTTGTCGACGTGTTCCCGCCCGAAGAAAAAGACATGGTGCGCACCATGTTGTCCGAGTCGCTCGAAGCGGTGATCTCGCAAACGCTGCTCAAGACGCGCGAAGGCAACGGCCGCACGGCGGCGCACGAGATCATGATTGCCACGCCGGCGATCCGCCACCTGATCCGCGAGAACAAGATCGCGCAGATGTACTCGATGATGCAGACCAGCAGCGGGCTTGGCATGCAGACGCTGGACCAGTGCCTGTCGGACCTGATCAAGCGCGGCATCATCAACTACAACGATGCGCGCGCCATCGCCAAGAACCCCGACTCATTCACGGGCTGAGGCGAGTCCGCCGCATCCGAACCAGGACACCGCCATGCTCGATCGCGAATCCGCCGCCAAGTACATCAACGACCTGCTCGAGCTCATGGTGGGAAACCGCGGCTCGGACCTGTTCATCACCGCCGACTTTCCGCCCGCCATCAAGGTCGACGGCAAGATCACGCCGGTCTCGCAGCAGCCGCTCAATCCCACCCAGGCGCTTGGCCTGGTGCGCTCCATCATGAACGAGCGTCAGGCGAGCGAGTTCGACGGCAGCCGCGAGTGCAACTTCGCCATCTCCGTGCCCAACGCCGGGCGCTTTCGCGTTTCCGCGTTCATCCAGCAGGGCAAGGCGGGCATGGTGGTGCGTACCATCAATACGCGCATCCCTTCGGTGGAAGATCTCGACCTGCCGCCGGCGCTGCATGACATCGTGATGTCAAAGCGCGGGCTGGTGATCGTCACCGGCGCCACCGGCTCGGGCAAGTCGACGTCGCTCGCCGCCATGCTCGATCACCGCAACGCCCATTCGTACGGGCACATCATCACCATCGAGGACCCGATCGAATACGTGCACGCGCACCAGAACTGCATCGTCACGCAGCGCGAGGTCGGCATCGATACCGACTCCTGGCACGTGGCGTTGAAGAACACCTTGCGCCAGGCGCCCGACGTGATCCTGATCGGCGAAATCCGCGACCGGGAAACCATGGAATACGCGATGCAGTACGCGGAAACGGGCCACCTGTGCCTGGCCACCCTGCACGCCAACAATGCCAACCAGGCCATCGACCGCGTGGTCAACTTCTTCCCCGAGGAAAAGCGCCAGCAGTTGCTGATTGACCTGTCGCTCAACCTGAAGGCGATGGTGTCGCAGCGCCTGTTGCCACGCAAGGGGCAAAAGGGCCGCGTGCCGGCGGTGGAGATCATGATCGGCACGCCGCTGGTGGCCGACCTGATCTTCAAGGGCGAGATCCACGCGCTCAAGGAAGTCATCAAGAAATCGCGAGAGCAGGGCATGGTGTCGTTCGACCAGGCGCTGTTCGACCTGTACGAAGCCGGCAAGATCACCTACGAAGACGCGCTGCGCAACGCCGACTCGCTCAACGACCTGCGGCTGATGATCAAGCTGCACGGCACCCTGGACCGCGAGACCGACCTGGGCGCCGGCACCGAACATCTGAACGTGATCTGAGCACGCACGGCAGCATCGCCTAGTACACTGTCCGGCGCAGGACGCGCATCGCCGTGCGCCGCCGTGCCACCCGAGGATTCCGTCATGAGCAATGTCTACCAGTTCGAAGCCAGTTCCCTGGCCGGCCAGCCGGTGCCGCTGTCGCAATTCAGCGGCAAGGTGCTGCTGATCGTGAACACCGCCAGCGAGTGCGGCTTCACGCCCCAATATGCCGCCCTGCAGGCGCTGCAGGAACAGTATGCAGGCAGTGGCCTTGAAGTGCTGGGTTTTCCCTGCAACCAGTTCGGCAAGCAGGAGCCGGGCGACGCAGCGCAGATCGGCCAGTTCTGTGAATCGCGCTTCCACGTCACCTTCCCGATGTTCGGCAAGATCGACGTCAAGGGCGACAACGCGCATCCGCTGTATCGATGGCTGACCTCGGAGAAGCCGGGTGTGCTTGGCCTGGAGGTGATCAAGTGGAACTTCACCAAGTTCCTGCTGCGCCGCAACGGGACGGTGTTCAAGCGCTACGCGCCCACCACCAAGCCCGAGGACATCAAGCGCGACATCGAGACGCTGCTGGCCGAGCCGGCCTAAAGGCGCATCCTGCAGGTGCCCACGGCCTCGCGTGAAGCGGGGGTCGATGTTATCCGCGCGCCCCTTGGTCGATCAGCCGATCAGCCGGCTAGCCGGCTAGCCGCTGGTGTGCTGCACCGCACGCAGGAAGCCGTTGAGCGAGCGGTCGGGCGTTTCGTGGAAGCGTTCGTCCAGCATGACGATGCCGCGGCAGCGGTCCAGGCGGAAGCTGCGATAGTCGGTGCGCGTGGTGCACCAGGCGGCCAGCAGCCAGCTATTGCCCCAGAAAAACAGGCCCAGCGGCTGCACGATGCGGTCGGTGGCGCGCTGTTGCGCGTCGGTATAGTCCAGGTGCAGCAGGCGTTGCGCGTTCATGGCGCCGTGCACCACGTCAAACGCGTCACGCACCTGCGGGAGGTTGACGAATTCGGGGGCGAACACGCGGCTTTGCTGCGCCGCATGACGCCGCGCGGGCGGCAGCGCCGCCACCAGCTTTTCCAGCGCGGGATCGGCGGCGGCGGCCAGCGCGCCGCCGCCCCAGGCCTTGAGCAGGCGCAGCCCTGCCACCAGCGCCTCGACTTCGATCGCGGTAAACATCAGCGGAGGGACGTCATAGTCGGCCCGCAACCGGTAGCCGATGCCCGCTTCGCCCTCGACCGGAACGCCCGACAGCGACAGCGCCTGGATATCCCGGTACACCGTGCGCTCGGACACCCCGAGCCGCTGCGCCAGCAGCGCCGCCGTGGTGAGGCGGCGCCCCCGCAATACCTGGACGATCTGGAAAAGGCGGTCAGCGCGGCGGCTCATCGAGGCTTCATCTTGGTGCTATGCGGGTATTGGTAAAGCGGTTGCGGTAGCCGATCAGCCTGCCAGCGGCTGGTGCAGGCCGACGCGATTGCCCTCGCTGTCGATGATATGCGCAATATGGCCGATATCGCCAGGCAGCTGCAGCGGGCCGAACACGGTCTTGCCGCCGGCCGCCGTGACACGCGCCAGCAGCGCCGTGAGCTGCGGCGTGTGCAGGTAAGGCAGGCAGCCGTCGGCCGAAGGGCGGTAGCCCTCGCCAGCCACCAGTGCGCCACCAGGCTCATGGTTGGCAAACACAGCCATGTCGATCTGCGCCATGGTTTCGCGCTTGAGGGTGGTCTCGAAGGCCTGTTCGTAGAACCGGATGGCACGGGCCATGTCCGTGACAGGGATTTCAAGCCAGTTGATCAGTCCGCTCATGATGGTCTCTCTTTCTCTCAGGGGTGATGGAGAGACGGATCATGCGCGGGGGCTCCTGACAACGTCCTGTCAGCAGGGATCAGCGCGGCATCCATGCCGCCAGCATCGGCACGATCACGGCGGTCAGCACGCCGTTCAGGCCCATGCCGAGCGCGGCGAAGGCGCCGGCCTCCTGGTTGACCTGGAAGGCGCGCGCGGTGCCGATGCCGTGCGCTGCCACGCCGGTGGCGAAGCCGCGCACGGTGTAGTCGGAAATGCGCAGCAGGTTCAGCAGCTTGGTGGCGCTGACCGCGCCGATGATGCCGGTGGCCATCACCAGCACGGCGGTCAGGGAGGGCAGGCCGCCGATCTTCTCGGCCACGCCCATGGCGATCGGGATGGTGACCGACTTGGGCGCGAGCGAGCGCATGGTCTCGGGCGACGCGCCCAGCAGCCAGGCGATGCCGACGGCCGATACCACCGCCACCAGCGATCCCGCCAGCAGTCCGCCCAGTAGCGGGAACACGTGCCGGCGCAGCTTGGGCAGCTGCATGTAGAGCGGCACGGCCAGCGCGACGGTAGCCGGCCCGAGCAGGAAGTGGACGAACTGCGCGCCATCGAAATAGGTCTTGTACGGCGTGCCGGTCACCGTCAGCAGGGTGACCAGGATGGCGACCGCGATCATCACGGGATTGGCCAGCGGCGAGAAGCGCGCGCGCTCATAGACGCGGAACGCGAAGACATAGGCCAGCAAGGTGGCGGTCAGGCCGAGCAGCGGGCTGGCCGCCAGGTAGACCCAGATCTCGTTCAGGCGCGGCGTCATGCTTGTTCCCCCGAACCGGCTTGCGCGCCGGGCGCGGCGGCATCCTCGGGCGGCCGCGCACGGCCCATCAGCGCGCGCGCCACCAGCGCGGTGGTGGCGATCGCAAGCCAGGTGGACACCACCAGCGCCACCACGATCGGCAGCCACTCCCCGCCGATGCGGTGCGCGTGCACCATGATGCCGACGCCGGCCGGCACGAACAACAGCGACAAGTGCTTGAGCAGCTCGGACGTGGTCCCCTGGATCACCGGCAACAGCCGGTCGTCGAACGTGAGCCAGCCGAACAGCAGGATCATGCCGATCACCGGCCCGGGCACGGGCAGGCTCAGGGAATAGCTGAGCGCTTCCCCGAGGGATTGGAAAACCAGCAGGATGGCGAAGGTCTGGAGCATGCGGGTGCGGGGCGAGGACAGCCGGGATTGGAGCCCTCGCATGGTAACCCGGAGCGGGCCCTTGCTCCAGCGGGTTTGCTACGTCAAAAGCAACTGTGCGGGGAGGCGACCTACTTTCTTGGCTCGCCAAGAAAGTAGGCAAAGAAGGCGACCCGGATGCGGCGAAGACCCCTCGCCGCATAACGGGAGATTCAAACCTTGATGGCTCGCTTCGCATCGCGCTTGGGTGATTCCCGCCCGTGGGGCGAGAATTCACGGCTACCACAATTGGTTCATCTTGCCGCGGGTTGGCTCCCCTCTCCCACTTGTGGGAGAGGGGCTGGGGGAGAGGGCGGGCGCTCGATATGCTGTCGTGCTGGAAACAACCGAAGGCTTCGCTTCAAGTAGCTCCTAGCTAAGCCACCCCTCTCCCCGGCCCTTTCCCCCTGAGGGGAGAGGGAGAGACAGCCGTCGTCATGGCACGCGGCTTTGGCCTGACTTGTCAGCTTCGGCCGGCACCTCGGGATACTTACCCCAGCATGCGATCCACCAGTTCGATCCAGTGCATCACCGGCGTGCCGGTGCCGCTTTGCAGGTGCGTGATGCAGCCGATATTCGCCGAGACGATGGCGTCGGGCTTCGAGGCCTGCAGGTTGGCGAGCTTCTCGTCGCGCAGCCGATAGGACAATTCGGGCTGCAGCACCGAATACGTGCCCGCGGAGCCACAGCACAGGTGGCTGTCGGCGCAGAGCTTGACGTCCACCCCCAGGCCCGTCAGCAGGGCTTCCACCTTGCCGCGGATCTGCTGGCCGTGCTGCAGCGTGCAGGGCGGATGGTAGGCCACGCGCTGGCCGTCAGTGCCTTCGCTGCTTCTTGCCTCGGAGGCCGCGTCTTGCAGGGCGTCGGCGAAGTTCGGCAGCAGCTCCGACAGATCCTTGGTCAGCGCCGAGATCTGGCGCGCGCGATCCGCGTAGCGGGCATCGTTGCGCAGCAGGTGACCGTATTCCTTGACCATCACGCCACAGCCCGATGCGGTCATCACGATGGCCTCCGCGCCGGCTTGCACGGCCGGCCACCAGGCGTCGATATTGCGCCGCATATTGTCGAGGCCGCCATCGTGGTCGCCGGTGTGATAGCGCACGGCGCCGCAGCAGCCGGCCTCGCGCGCCACCACCAGTTGCACGCCAAGGCGGTCGAACACGCGGGCCGTGGCGGCATTGATGTTGGGCGACATCGACGGTTGCACGCAGCCGTCGAGCAACAACATCTTGCGCGCATGCGTGGTGCGCGGCCATGCGCCGGCATCGACCGCTTGCGGCACCTTGTTGCGCAGCGCCTGCGGCAGCAGCGGGCGCACGCGCTGGCCCATGCGCATGGCCGTGCCGAACAGCGCCGGGCGCGTCATGCTTTCGCGCAGCGCCCACCGCGCGAAACGCTCGCGCGCCGGACGCTGGATGCCTTGCGCCTCCAGGCGGTCATCCACCACCTTGCGGCCGATATCGACCAGCCGGCCGTACTTCACGCCCGAGGGGCAGGTGGATTCGCAGTTGCGGCACGTGAGGCAGCGGTCCAGGTGCAGGCGCGTGCTTTCCGTGACGGGCTGGCCTTCCAGCACCTGCTTCATCAGGTAGATGCGGCCGCGCGGGCCGTCCAGCTCGTCGCCGAGCAACTGGTAGGTGGGGCAGGTCGCGGTGCAGAAGCCGCAATGCACGCATTTGCCGACGATGGACTTGGCTTCTTCGCCGTCGGGCGTGTCGCGCAGGAATTCGGCCAGGGTGGTTTGCATGGTTCGGGGACTCTCCGGTGCCTTTGCTGGGGATCGATGCTGGACGGTGCAGTGAGGCCCGCGGCTCAGAGGTCGGCGTACATGCGCTGCGGGTTGAAGATGCCGGCGGGGTCGAACGTTGCCTTGAGCCGCTGGTGGATGGCGGCCAGCGGCGCGGACAGCGGCGTGAACACGCCCACGGACTTGTCGCCATTGCGGAACAGCGTGGCATGGCCGCCGCCCGCCTTGGCCGCGGCGCGCACCAGGGCGCTGTCCGCCGCGCTGTCGCTGCCGCCCAGCCACCAGCGCTGGCCACCGCCCCATTCGATCAGCTGCCCGCCCGGCAGCGCCAGCGGCGCGGCGGTGCTCGGCACGGCAATGCGCCACAGCGCCCGGCCGGCTTGCACCGGCGCAAAGAAGGGATGGCTTTGCTCGCGCAGCGCGCGCCACAAAGCGTCGGCTTGCGCGGGCTCCACGGCTTCGCCGCCCAGCCGCTCGCGCGCGGCG
>NZ_JBIUHC010000161.1:0-22642 GCF_044627735.1 Cupriavidus sp. CuC1
CACCCCCCACCTAATAAGCCTCATCGACATGCCGCCTATAAGGCTTGCTGAGGGAGGCTTAACTTGGGTGGATTGGGCGAACACCTCCCTAGTACCAGTCCCAGAGCCGGTCTTCGGATTCTCAAATCGCATGACGATCTTAGGTGCGATGGCGCGCTGCCAGCTTGCCGGCCTTACGATCTCCCGTCGAAGCGTGGCGAACTCATGGGCCGACTCATTACCGGAGAACTCGCACGTGTGAATAGGGAAGCAGCACACTAGATGCTCCCGCTTGTTGTCAAGTCGCCCTTTAAAGTATTCGTGGAATCTTGGCGGTGCCAGAACCAACTGCGAGAAGCCATAAGGATTATCGGGCAGCGGCACCATAGTTAGGGTTCCCCTGCTGGGAGACGTCGACACGCTTGAGAGTACAACCGTGGCAAAAGCGCCATCCTCCAGGTCGTCGGAAACTAGGAGGAAGTCTGTCTGATTGGTCGATTTCTCGCCAAATCGAAGATAGTAGTAAACAGTCCGCTTGGGCAGCACGTCGCTGCAGCGGAATAGGCCGCCTTCAAGTGCCGTCACGGCGGAAAAGTCTTCTTCCAGATCTTGGCGATTTAGCATTTTAGTTCTTAGGCTCTTTTTTCAATGTCGTCTTTGGAATCATACATTGATGGCGAATCTACCCGGGGATTAGGTGCCTGGTAGTATCCGTCGGTCGAATATTGTCATCGACTTTACTGGGCATGTCGAATGTCCGTTACTGGCGTGACTAACGTCGCAAACGGCTGCTTGTGGCCGACTTTGGTCTATGAGACCTCCGCCGCAGCCTGCATGTGGCCTGTAGACATCAGGATGCGGCCGAGGTCCGAGTTGGATTCACGCGACAGGTCTACCTTTGCCGTGCCGCGACCCTACCCGCTTCGTTGGCCGTGACGACGGTATGGCAACGTCTTCTCACGATTACCGGACGACTGGTAGAGGGCGGGCAGTGGCCGGTTCACTGCTTCAATGCTGGAGGCGAGGGCGTCGGGCCCTAGCGATAGCGGCCGCACTAGTGCATGCCACTAAAGGCGTTTGACGTTCGCCACTTCAGCCTTGCGGCAGCATACGGCTGGAAACGTGCCTCAACGAGCAGCCGAGCCGCGGCCGGCCTCCAACCAGGGATCGATGGTAAAGCGCCGGACTCTGTGCCCAGCTTTGCTGCAGCGATGGCGGACCGCCCACACGACGCTGCGCAAGGCGCGCTGCCCGGCAGCGTCGACGGCTGCGGCGCATTGGTCAAGCGTCGGCGCATCCGGAAACATCATCAGTTCGGCTCCGCTCCCGAGAACAATCGCTATATCGAACGGTGATCGAGTCACCATGGCCTGTCCAAGCAGCCAGCCCAGCCGACGCTCGATCTCGAGCGTGGTGTCATGGTGGGAGTTTCCAGTCTCGCGCTGTATCTGCCGCACAGACGCCCGGATGCAATGCAGCATGTCCGTTGCGGTTGGATAGCGGGATGACCTGACCATCCGAAGCGGAGCCGGAGGCTTGTCCTGCGAAGGAAGTTGTCTCGACTTCGCGGGCGGGTTGGTGTGCATGATGCCGCTCATAGGGCCTGAGTAGTGATTTATCACATGCATTTTCTGCCGATAGCAGTAAGCGGCATCTCGTTCTGCGGCGCACGCTAGGGTCGCCACATGGCTGCGCGCTCGGTCGTGGGTTCCTGACGTCATTCGGCAGAGAATCTCTCGATCACGTCCCGACATGGCCGATCCGGTTGGGGTCGACGGTTCGCAATGTGCATGATGCCGAGTTCAGGCAGCGAGTCGCCAATAGTTTTCCGATATACCCGAATCGCCAAACCGTATTAGCCAGACGCTGGCGGCTTCCATAGACTGAACCTGTTTCAAATCAACAGGAGTCGAAATGGACAAGAAGCGAGTTGACCTGTATTGGGATGTCGGAAGCACGAATACCTATTTCGCTATCAAGCTGATCAAGCCGATCCTTGAGCGCCACAATGCAGAACTCGTCCTGCATCCTTACAATCTGGGGTATGTCTTCCGGAACAACGAGTACGAACTGATGAAGGAGCCCAAGTCGAAGCTCCGTTACCGAAAGCGCGACCTGATGCGTTGGGCCGAAAAGTACAATCTGCCGTTTCAGATCCCCAGGCAGTTTCCGATCAAGTCCAGCAGGGTGCTGCGCGGCTCCCTGGCGATGCGACGCAAGGGTCTGGAACTGGAGTACGTAGAACGGGTAATGGAAGCGTACTGGGAGCGTGGCGATGCCGGCATCGTCGAGTACGCAGGCCTGCGATCCATTGTGGAGTCCCTCGGTGTCGACTTCCCCTGGTTTGAAGAGACCGCTTCCAGCGACGAAGTCGGCGCCGAGCTTGCGCAAAGCACCGACGCGGCCGTCGAGCGCGGCGTGTTTGGCGTGCCGATGATGTACGTGGGAGACGAGATGTTCTGGGGTAAGGATCGCCTCGACTTCATGGAAGAAGAACTGGCGCGCGCCGCGTAGTACCAGCGCGCGATGGACTCCCCGGCGCTACGGCTCCTATCGTCGGGCAGCCCAACATTCAGGAGGCCACTCGCGGGTTCGCTGCCGCCGCGCAGCACGCAATGAGGGCCGCGTGTCGTTTCATGTTGTGCCGACGCACTACCGCGCACGCGCGGCGCAAGCGCCGCCTGTTTCCTGGTTGCTGATCTCACGTTGCGGCAGCGGGACGGCAACTACGGCCGAACTTTCTCCCAACTCCTTAGAAAAGCCTTAGCCTTGCCGGTGCGATTCTGGTGTGCCTGGAAATTGGACTTTCCACGGCGACATGTGTGTCACCGTGCGGCCAGGTAATCGGCAGGGGCGCTCACCGCCCCTCTGAAGCTCAAATGATCCGGTGTTCCCGCAGCCGTTGGAACTCGGTGGCGTCTACGCCGGCCATCTCGCGAAGCACCTCTTCAGTGTGCGCGCCGGGCACCGGTGCGGGCGTGTCATAACCAACGTCTGCATGGCCGAAGCGCAATGGGAAAGCCGCAGCTTTGACGTTCATCGCAGCCTCCGCCAGGGGGTTCCAGAGCGAGACTGCCATGTTCCTCGCAACGGTCTGTTCCCACGCGAGAACGTCATCGATGTTTCGTACCGGACTGCAAGGGATCTTCGCGGACCGCATCCGTTGTTCGATCTCCGACGTGGGAAGCGTTGCAGTCCACGTCGAGACGATCTCGTCAACCGTCGCATTGTTCGACAGTCGCCAGGAAACGGACATGACGTCCGGGTCGTCCTTGAGGTCCGAGCGTCCCATCAGATCCAGGAGTGTGCCCCAGTCGTCGTTGCTGGCAGTCCCGAGCGTGACCCAGCCATCCGCACTCTTGTAGGCGTTAAACGGGGAGAAACGCATGATGCGATTCCCCTGCTGGAAGGAGAGTCCGAGTTCGCGATAGCAATCCAGCGGCTCGTCGAGGATCAATGACAGCAGGCAATCCGCCATGGAAACGTCGACCGACTGCCCGTGGCCGGTTCGCTGGCGGTAGTTCAACGCCGCCACGACCCCGAAGGCCGCAAACAGCCCGGCGATGGCATCCGACAGCGGAGAACCCGCCTTCGTCGGCCCCGCTTCGGGTTGGCCGGTGATACTCATCAAGCCGACGGCTGCCTGCACCATCAGATCATAGGCCTTCAAGTTCCGCGCCGGCCCCGTGGAACCGTAGCCGGTCAGGGAGCAATAGACGAGGGCCGGATTGATCTCGCGCAGCACGTCGTAGCCGATGCCGAGGCGATCGGCGACGCCGGCGCTGAAGTTTTCCACTACCACGTCGGCGTTCCTGACCATGCGCATGAAAAGTTCCTTGCCTTCGGCGCTCTTCAGGTTCAGGGTGGTGGACTTCTTGGCGCGGGCGCGCTTCAGGTACGCGATACCCATGTCATGGGGAGAGCGTTTTTCGAAGGAGACGCCTTGCGGGCCTGCAAAAGGAGGCGAGAATGCTGTCGGGTCACCGACGCCCGGGTCATCGATCTTGATGACTTCCGCCCCAAGTCCTGCCAGGAACAATGTGCATTGGGGGCCGGAGAAGAATCGGGTGAGGTCGAGTATCTTGATGCCTTCGAGAATCCGTTTTGTCATGGGGTGCCGTTTGCCTGGTTAGACGCATGAGCAGTCTAGACAGGCAGCCTTGGAACCGGCCAATAGGACTTTGCGGTGGCGGTATTGCGATTCCGTATGGCTAATCGATCCTCGAGGCTCCGGGCCAGGCGCCTTCGGCGACCAGCGTCAGCGCAGTTTCGCGGATCAACTCCATGATGCGCCTTGCGGCGGAGCTCAGCGGCATGATGTCGAACGTGCATAGTGACAGCCTTCGTTGCAGTGCAGCACCGACGATACGCTGGACAGTGAGGTCGGCCGTGCCGCCCGGAATGGACGGCGACAGGATGGTCGAGCCGACGCCACTGGCAACGACAGCGCGGATTGTTGCGAGCGAGTCGAGCTCCGCCAGCACAACCGGTCGCTGGCCCGCAGCCTCGAATGCCTCGTCGATAATCTGCCGCGTAATGTTGGATTTCCCGGGGAGAATCAGCGGGCGCTTCGCCGCATCCGCGATGCTGACTTCGTCAGGCAAGGCGTCGCCTGGCTGCTTGCATGACAGCAAAATCAAGCTCTCAGTCAGTAGCGGGCTTACCTCAAGATGGGTGCCGAGTCTCGTCTCGCGGACCGCGCCAGAGCCGTCCACGCGCTCAAACAGCAGGCTCATCTCGATGCGGCCGTTCACGACCAGTTCCTGAAGGTGGCCACTGAGGCTCTCGGTAATCTGGAGCTGAATATCCGGATACTGCCTGGCCGCCGCCGCAAGCAGGCGCGGTGCAAGAATCGTGGCCGCACTGGTTGGCAGGCCAACGGAAACGGTTCCCTGGGGATGCTCGCCGGCATGCTGGACGTCACTTTTCATGAGGTCCGCCTGCCGAAGCATGGCACGCGCATGGCGATAGAAGACCTCGCCCGCCTCGGTCGCCAAGACGCCCCGGGCGCTTCTGGCCAGCAACTTCACTTTGAGTTCGTCTTCCAGCTTGGCGATCTGCTGACTGAGAGCTGGCTGCGCGGTGTAAAGATCCGCGGCCGCTCGCGAGACGCTTCCCAGCTCAACGATGCGTACGAAGTACTTCAGTTGTCGGAATTCCATGGCGAATTGTATGGCGCGAAGGCTGGCGACGGATAGCCATAAGTTTTTGACATGCCCCAAGCGGGACACAGTATTGGCGCAACGATCGCGACATTTCTAAGATGGCTCCACCAGTAACCAGCCACCTTATCGAGATGATCGATCTCTATTTCTGGAGCACCCCGAACGGCTACAAGGTCTCCATCCTCCTTGAAGAGCTGGCGATGCCCTACGCCGTCATTCCGGTGCATATCGGCAAGGGTCAGCAGTTTGCGCCGGAATTCCTGGCCGTCAGTCCGAACAATAAGATCCCCGCCATTATCGACCATGATGGTCCTGACGGACAGGCCATCTCGATGTTCGAGTCGGGCGCCATCATGATGTACCTGGCCGAGAAGAGCGGCTACCGATTCATGCCTCAGGATACGCGCCGACGCTATGAGGTCGTTCAGTGGCTGATGTTCCAAATGGGCGGTGTTGGTCCGATGCTCGGGCAGGCCCACCATTTCCGCAAGTACGCGCCAGAGCAGATCGCCTACGCGATTGACCGCTATACGAACGAAGCGCGTCGGCTCTACACCGTGATCGACCGTCGTCTCGCAGACACCGAATATCTGGCCGGGGAATACTCGATCGCCGATATGGCTACCTATCCCTGGCTGCGTGCCCACAAATGGCAGGGCCAGGACCTTGCGGACTATCCCAACCTTCAGCGCTGGTACTCCGCCGTGCGCGAACGCCCCGCGGTGCAACGTGGCATCGCTGTGTTGGAGGAGAAGGTCGACAAGACAGGCGCGAAGCCCAGCGGTGAACGGTGGGACAACCTGTTTGGCAAGAGCCAGTTCGCCGCGCGATAGGAGACAAAACATGTCGCAAACAAAATCCCCAATGCTGACCGGCTTTCGCGTGCTGGACATTACCCAGATCGTGGCCGGGCCGACCTGCACCCGCATCCTTGCTGAAATGGGGGCCGATGTCGTCAAGCTCGAGCTCGCGCCGTTTGGCGACCGCACCCGAATCGGCGGACTGCGCAGTCAGAAGCCCGAGTACAAACGCTGCTCCCAGAGCACCTACTTCGTTCAGCACAACCATTCGAAGAAGAGTCTTGCGCTCGATCTGAAGCACGACAAGGCCCGCGAGCTTATTCTCAAAATGATCACGCAGTTCGACGTGCTGGTCGAGAACTTCTCGCCGGGTGTCATGGACCGCTTCGGCCTTGGCTATGACGCGCTGAAGAAACTCAATCCGCGGCTTGTGATGTGTTCCATTTCCCTTGCTGGACAGAAGGGGCCGCTGGCCAACAAGCCAGGCTACGACTACGTCGCGCAGGCTTACGCTGGGGTGACAGATCTCATCGGCGAGACGGACGGCAGCCCGGCGCTGATCACGATGGCGATTGGCGATGCTTCAACCGGTGTGGCAGCCGCTATGGCGGTAGGCTTCGCGCTGCTGCATCGAGAGCGAACAGGAGAGGGACAGTACATCGAGACATCGCTGCTGGATACCTACTTCAACATGCATGAAGTGGCAATTCCACGCGTCGGTCTCCGCAAAGGCTATGAGCCTAAGCGCACAGGTTCGCAGCATCCTGACGGCGGACCAACCGGCATCTTTCGCTGCGGTGACGGCACCTACCTCACATTAGCCACGCTACCGCACCAATGGGAGCAATTCGCCACGGCTCTGGGGCGAGCGGACCTGTTGACCGATCCGCGATTTGCCACCGCCGCGCTGCGCCGCGACAACAACGATCAGCTCAAGGAAATCCTGGAGGCGTGGCTCTCCGGCTTTCCAACCCGTGACGCCGCGATTGCAGCCCTGGAGCAACAGCGAATTCCATGTGCGCCCGTGCTCAGTCTGCGTGAGGCGATAAACCATCCGCACCTGCAGGAGCGCGGCGTGGTCCGCACTGTCTCCGATCCCTACGTTGGCGAGTTCCAGATCCCGGGGCCACCGGCCAGGTTTTCGGCTTGGCAGTACGCATCCGCCCTGAAGGCGGACCTGCTGGGTGAGCACAACGAGCAGGTTCTGAAAGACATCGCCGGGCTGAGCGAGGCGGAGATCGACGCCTTGTATGCCGAAGGCGTACTGGTGCGCGACCGGTTGCTGGAACCGGCTGGCGAGACGGCCGAAGAGGCTGCGATTGCACGGTGATCGGGTGGGAAGACACATGGAAAACTTCGACTTGTTTGTGGTAGGCGCCGGATCTGGGGGCGTACGAGCCGCCCGCACCGCTGCGGCCCTCGGTGCACGCGTAGCGATTGCAGAGCAGTCTCGGGTTGGCGGTACCTGCGTGATTCGAGGCTGTGTGCCGAAGAAGCTTCTCGTCACGGCGAGCCGCTTTCGTTCGGAAGCAACCGACGCAATTGGCTTCGGATGGGGCGTCGAAAGCGTCGGCCACAACTGGAGTGCGTTGCGCGACCGGATCGGGGAGGAAGTCGGTCGACTGGAAAGTCTGTACCGCAAAGGTCTGGATGGAAGCCGGGTCACCATTTTTGACGAACGGGCCGCTGTGGAAGCCGCAGGGCGCGTCCGTCTCGCCTCCGGCCAGGCGATATCAGCCGAGCACATCATCGTGGCAACTGGCGCGACGCCCACCCCGCTGGACATTCCTGGCGCCGAGCATTGCATCACGTCGGATGATGTTTTTGCGTTACCGCATCTGCCGGCCCGCGTCGTGATCATTGGTGGTGGGTATATCGCGCTCGAGTTTGCCGGGATATTCAAGGGGCTTGGTGCGGACGTGATCGTACTGCACCGGGGCGCCTCCGTTCTCAGGGGATTCGATCCGGATATCCAGAGCGGCATTGCCAGTGCCTACCTCGACCAGGGCATTGATATGCATCTGAACACGGAGGTCCACCGCATCGAAGCGTTGCCTGTTGGCTATCGGGTAACAGATCGAGCCGGTACCGTTTATGAAGGGGACGTCATCCTGAACGCGACCGGCCGTCGGCCCAACACGAAGGCCGCAGCGGGCGCGCTGGCGCTCACGCCAAGTGGCGCCATCGACGTGGACGAGCGCTATGCAACGTCCTTGGAAGGGGTCTATGCCATCGGCGACGCGATTGGCCAGTTGAACCTCACCCCCGTTGCAATACGCCAGGGGCAGTGGCTCGCCGAGTCGCTGTTCGGGAAGGCCGAGTGTCGGGCACCGGACTTCGGGCTCACGCCGACGGCAGTGTTCTCCACGCCCGAGATCGCCAGTGTCGGGATGACAGAGCGGGAGGCACGCACGGCGCTTCCCAATATTGCGGTCTATCGGACCAACTTCCGCCCGCTGCGAGCAGCAGTCGCTGGCAGCCCGGAGCGCGTCATGATGAAACTCGTCGTCGACAAGCGAAGTGATCGCGTCCTGGGTATGCACATGGTGGGACGCGATGCTGCTGAAATTATTCAGATGGGTGCCATTTCACTGCAGCGAGGCATCACCAAGCGTGAGTTCGATCGAACCGTTGCGCTGCATCCCAGTATCGCGGAGGAGTTCGTCACCATGCGTAGCCACGATTGAGAGTCGCAGGACGGGGAGCATCAGTTATTCATTTGCGCAAATTAAAAATTACGATGTAAGGAGACAGGCTATGAAGTACGTTGCGGCACTTGCTATCGGATGGCTGGCATGCAGCCCTTCGTTTGGGCAGTCATTCCCCACGCGCCCGTTGACACTGGTGGTCCCGTTTTCCCCTGGCGGTCCCACCGACGTTGTCGCGCGCCATCTGGGTGCGGCGATGGGACGTTCCCTGGGACAGACTGTCGTCGTGGAGAATCGCGCGAGCACGGGCGGCATCGTGGGGTCGGAGGCGGTGGTGCGTGCCGAGCCTAATGGCTACACCCTCCTGATCCATAACATTGGCATGGCCACATTGCCGGCGTTGAGCAAATCGCTGCGCTTCGATCCAACCAAGGACTTCGAGTATATCGGGCTCGTTGCAGACGTTCCCATGACGCTCGTCGCGCGCCCGAACCTCGCGCCCAATGGCTTCAACGAGTTGCGCGCCTACATCTCGGCGAACCAGAAGAAGATCAACCTCGCGAATGCAGGAATCGGTACGGCGTCGCATCTCTGCGGGCTGATGCTCATGAGTCAGCTTCATTCCGCGATGACAAGCGTTCCCTACAAGGGCGCCGCGCCGGCGATGGTAGATATTCAGGGTGGCCAAGTCGATCTGCTCTGTGACCAGGTGACGACGACGCTTCAGCCGATCAACACGGGCCGGGTCAAAGCGTATGGGAGTACGACGCCTTCACGGCTCGCGGCATTGCCCAAGTTGCCGACGCTGCGCGAGCAAGGGCTGGGAGAGTTCGAGGTAACGGTATGGCATGGCATCTACGCGCCCAAGGGGACACCCCAACCGGTGGTCGCCAAATTGGTCAAGGCGTTGCAGGACGCAGTGACCGATCCAACGTTCAGGGAAGGGTTGCAGAAGTTGGGGGCCATTCCGGTTTCGAAAGACCGTGCGACGCCGGAAGCGTTGTCCGCCCAACTGCGTAGCGAGATGGCGCGGTGGAGCCCCGTAATCAAGCAAGCAAACGCGTTTATCGACTAGGCGTCAAAGGAGGAGATGATGGACACCAGGCCGGCACACGCGGATATGGAAGTGCAATCCGAAGACGCCAAGCGCGTCGCGCAGGAAGCCGCTGCGCTGATGTTGTTCAAAGGCGAGCCGGCCGCTAGGGCCATTGCAGCCGCGGCGGCACGGCATGTTGCAGATGCTTGCGCGGGACGTGAGTGCAGGGGCACCATCGTCGATGTCGAATCGACGTGGATACCGCCGGGCAGGGAGCGCGAGGTGAGCGCTGCTGCTGAGGGGATTCTTGCGGAGGTGGCGGAGCGCCTCCGTGAGTCGATGCGGGACGCTGATTGAATTGGGTTCCGGGTCTTGGCCGATTCGCAACAGTGAAACTGCCACTGTCTAGTGCAGCTCAGAGGCAGTTGCCGTCACGCTGCAGGCGCAGCCTGCGGCTGGGATCAACCCGAAAGCGCTGATAAATTGTCGCGTCATCTGGCCCTGATCGACGAATCCTGTGCTGATGACGGACTCTGCGCCCCAGGTCCCTTTGGCCACGAGCAGCCGCGCAATATCCAAACGGCGCATCGTCACGTCGTGCGAGAGGCAAGTTCCGAAGAAATTGTGAGTGTCGCGGGCAAGAGCCGGCGGTCCCGTCCGCTCACCACTGCGCAGCTAGGCTAGGTCGAAGCGTTCGCTAGTCTAGCTCTGGATGCAGTCGCGTGCCAGCAAGGCCGCGCGAGTATCGAGTGCCGCAGTAGAGATTCACCGGTCACAGCGACGTAGAGAGCGAACTCGTCTATGATCAGTCGACCACATTGATTCCCCGCGTCGCGCGCGGGGATTTTGACCTCGCGTTGGTTTCGGGAAATCACCTTCGTCGCGGCACGATGCTACTCCACGAACCGATGGTGCGGGTCGGTGCCGTCGAGTTTCAGTTGTGGCGATGCGGTCCGCTGTCGAATACCGTTTGCGAAGACGCGAGACTAGCCAAGCGAAGTACGATCAATTCGCTGGCGCAACAGAGCCTCGGATGACGGTGGCGGTACTGACTCAGTGCAGCGCGCGGCGCAACTGAAGAGTCTGAGCATCGAGCAACGGCTCAGACCGCTCGAGCGCATAAAGTCCGTCCCACGGGCAAGTTGGTCGGGCCACTCGAAAGACTTAGCGCCCGCGAAGATTCTGCGAATAATCTTGTCAATCGAACCGGATGTTCTCGGCGCGGATGATCTCGGTCCACCGACGAGTTTCTGACTGAACGAACGCTGCGGCTTTTTCTGGGCTGGGGTCGACAACGGGTTCGACACCGAGCTTTGCGAGGCGCTGCTGTACGTCGGGGTCTTTCATTGTGGACTGTAGGGCCAAACTCAGCTTTTTGATGACAGGGGCGGGCGTGCCGCGCGGTGTCATGACGCTGTTCCACATGGATGTCTCGCGGCGACTAAAGCCCGACTCGCGCATGGTCGGAACGTCGGGAAGCACGGAGGATCGCGTCGCCGTCGTCACGGCAAGTGCCTTCAGGCGGCCTGCCTGCACCATTGGTCCAACGGTGGAGACAGCGTCAGTAATGAACTGGGTGTCGCCGGCGACCACCGATTGGACAGCCCGGTTCGCGCCACGAAAGGGGACGTGGCCAACGTCCAACTTTTCCTGGTACTTGAGCAGTTCCACTGCCATGTGCACTGCGCTACCTTTTCCGGCAGACCCGTAATAGTACCTCAGCCAAGGCGTTCATCGATGAGATTAAACGGAATCCCGGGAAGCGATCTCGGAAATATAGTGTTTTCTCAACGTTCCGCTGTCGCCTGTGCCATCCCCAATCTCACGACGGATATCGTCAGCGACGTCTAGGACTTTGACGCCGTAGTAGGCAATGCACTGCTCTTCCAGATGATAGACGTCCTCAATATCCGCCCAGTTGTCCCACTGGTCGCGAATCCATCGTTCTGTGGGAGTGAACTGCCCAGGCAGCGCCTTCAGACGTGCAACGGTTCCAATTTCGATCGTGGCATCCGTACCCATGGTGCTTGCCGTAAATCCCACCATCCGTGCAACCGACGCGAGAAGGAAGCGCTTTGCAAAGGATCGCACTGCCGTCACCCTGATTCCTGAACTTGAAGCAATGTTCAAGTCGGAATTTCCAGAAGGTCCTGAGAACTCGAAAGCGGTTGACGAACACGCCACGTAAGAGGGCCGTCTTCGTCAACTTCTGTAGCTATGGAGCATCGCGTCCCTTCCTGGCTGGTCTCGGCCCCAGGCGTGCCAAGAGCATCTCGACGACCGTGGACTTGCCACAGCCGATGTTGCCGGTGACGGCGATTCGCAAGATCGGGTTCCTCACGTGGAGTCGGGGACGCGGCTTGCTCGGATGCACTCTAAGATGACTGGGACCAAGGCGACGTTATGCCCGTGGAGGCGGTCGAGATGGATGACTTGGAGCAGCGTCTTATCCGGCGGTATGCGCCTGCGCAGCACCGAAACCTGACTGAGGTAGGGTGGCAGCCAAGAAACGGAGAAATCTGCGAAAAAGGCCTTGTAGAACAACCCGGTGTATGCCCTATGCTGGATCTCAACTGCGGAGCGAACCCCATGGACCGACTATACGATGCACCGGATGAGCAAGGCAGCGGCCTCACAGCCGAG
Organism: Cupriavidus sp. CuC1; assembly: GCF_044627735.1. Classification (NCBI taxonomy): domain Bacteria; kingdom Pseudomonadati; phylum Pseudomonadota; class Betaproteobacteria; order Burkholderiales; family Burkholderiaceae; genus Cupriavidus; species Cupriavidus sp. CuC1. The sequence goes on from NZ_JBIUHC010000161.1 coordinate 12,272, forward strand.
ATTTCTCCGGCGACGCCCAGCACGGTGGGCGGTCGTCTTCGTCTCGTTGAGAGCCCCCGGAATGCCGCAAGGGCGATCGTTCAGTACTTCCCGGCGAACTATGTACAGGACACGCTTGACATACTGCAGGCTCGTAACGCCTTCTATGAAGCGCAAGGCAATCGCAGCATCCTTGCTTGCGCCATCGCACTCGCCGAAGCACTGATGCGAGTACTGGAGGGCTGGGGGCTGAAGCGGAACTTTCCCGCTATGCCTGGGCTGCGCGACAAGGAAGACGTCGTAAGGTGCCTGCGTGTTCTGCGTGAGCCCCTTGCGAAGCTGGCTGAATTGAGTATGAACCCTCCGCGGCTGCATGGGCGTAAGCGCGTCGCGCCGGGGCCGCTGTACACCCCTGATGAACTGGATCAAGCGGTCTTGACCCTGCTCCTTGCGCTGGCGGATGGCGTCTTCAAACGCTGTACGCAGGCGACATACGTCATGAAGGCCTTGCTGCTTCTGACGGGATATACCGTCGCGTTCGACGGTCGCGTCAAGAAGGGCGCCACACTCGCCGGTCTGAGGGGAATGTACAGGGGCTTTCCGGTTGCGAGCATTCGAGAGTCATCCACGACGTACGCATCGCTCGCGATTCTGACGCTACCCTACCTTGTGGGGGAGGCTTGGTATGCCGAGCCGGAGGTCTTCGAGGAACTCATCGCGGAAGTCGGCCGTCATTCCGCGTGGGCGTCGGTGGTATCAATGCTTCTTCATCCGGCGCGCCTGTTCGACATCCTGCTTTTCGTGCAAGGAAAGCATGGACTCGTACTTCTGAGATATGAGGGTACCGGGGGATGGCCCTGGTACGAGTCGCTGGACCGGTGAGGGTAGCGGGGAGGTAGGAGCGACTCAGGGCTTGGTCGGTCGAACCTGGCGTGGCCATGACGCGAGATCGCGTTTGCCAAATGCCGGCAGGTCGCGCGAGTTCGTCAACATGCATATAGTCGACCGCCGCTTGCAGACAACGTGATGCTGGTGCCGGCCGCGCGAAAGGAGACGGCATTGCGATTCGCGTTTGGATAGCTAACGGATGCACAAGTTCGGGGTCGGCCACGTCACAGCTCTCGGACCTCAACGACAAGCTTGTCGGTCTTGGTCCGTGCGCTTCGCCAACGGCAGTTTCCTGGACGAAGCGGTCGTCTGAATGGCACGGTCGGGGCGACATCGAACGTCGCTCCCTGGCCGGGATGGGACGACGATAGGCCGAGCTTCGTAGCCTCTTCCGGGGGGACACAGCGAGGCCGGCGCTATCTTGTCGACAGCACCTGGCTGATACGTTCCGCTGCTGGCATAGGAATCGAGAGCACTAGCGAAGTGGCCGCCCAGATCGGCATCCGCGCCGATGGGTCCGTGCCTGACAGTGTCGAGGAACAGATCGATCTGGCATTTCAGCGACTGGGCGTGATCCTGCAAGCGGCTGGGACGCTCCCAGGAAGGGAAACTACGCTCAGCCATCGTTCCAAAGCAACGGACGCGGCGCGAAACCTAGTTTCGCCTTTGCCGCGTGATTAGACGCGCCAGTTAGCCGGGTGTGGTAGTAGATCGCTTCGTCGCCGGCGACCTGTCGGGCTTCATCAACGCCCACGCGGGCGGGCGTTGGCGCATCGACACAGCGAGCAAATGCCGGCATCCACGTAGCGACCGGGAGCGGATCGTCATCGACCAAGTTGTATACGCCGGGGTCGGCCGTCAGCGATGCAACCGTTGCCGCCACGGCGTCGTCGAGATGGACGAAAGACCAGACAGCGTTGCCATCGCCGATGATCGACATGTCGCAGTTCCGTGCCTGCTCCGCAACGGCCCCATCGGGCCTGTACCAGGTACCGGGACCGTAAAAGAATCCATAGCGCAGGACCACGCCTTCCACCGAGATCGAGTGCATGACGGAATCTTCGTAGGCGCCGATGACCCGCGCACTTTCGCCGATCTCGCCAGGGGCGTCGTAGCGAAGCTGGGCTGCCTCGCCAGCAAGTGTTCCCTGCGGAGCCTCGAGGTAAAAACCCCGCGATTGCAAAACGTAGCGCTTCACGCCCAGCGCCTCGGCGGCGGCAAGCAGATTGGCGCCGCCTTCGCGATGAAGGCGCGTATCGTTGGGCATGGATTTGATGATGTCAGCAGGATTTGCGGGAAGCCACGTGAGCTGGTCAATTACCACGTCGGGCGACGCCGCTGCGATGGCATCCACTACAGACTCCGCGTGAAAGGCATCCGCCAGGGACACACGTGCGCCAAGTTCGCGAAGCTTGACACTGCACGGCGACGCAGCGCAGTGGTGAATCAGCGACAAGGCGAAGCGTGAAGTGACGCGTGAGCGCCATTGTGACCTCGCGCTCCTCGTCAAGAAAGCACCAAAAGACAGAAGAAACTCTGTACCACCAAGCCGACAACAGGCCAGTTACCATGTATCAGGTGAACTTTCGGATCAGGTGGAGCAGGCGATCGCAAGCGGCTGGAATCTGCTGTTCAATCGCTGTCGCCACCCCGAGTAGCAGCCCCGTTCGCTGCGTAGACGCGGAACAGTACCAGCGCGACAGTGGCGCGGGCGCGAGCCCATAGGCGTAGGCTTCCCGGGCGATCGTCTTGTCGTCGACGTCGTCGGGGAGCCGCACCACCACTGCCAGTCCGGCCGGATAGGCCTCGAATTCCCGGCACTCGAGGTCTGCCAGCAGCGCATGGCTTCGGGCCGAATAGATGCGCTTCATGCGCCGCAAGTGCCGCATGTAATGGCCGTCTCGCATGAACTCTGCCGTCGCCATCTGCACGGCTGGCCCGGGTGCGGAAGCCAGGCAGGCCACAGCTTCCTCGAAACGGAATACCAGGGCCGGTGGCACCACGACGAAGCCCAGCCGCAAGGTCGGGCTGATCGTCTTGCTGAACGTTCCGACATGAATGACCCGTCCCGCTCGATCCTGTGATGCCAGCGCCGGCGCCGCATGGCGTTTGAGCTGGAGTTCGCCCAGGTAGTCGTCTTCGATGATCCAGCTCTCCGAGCGAATCGCCCATTCGAGCAGTTGCACCCGGCGGGCCAGCGACAACGTCGGGCCCAGGGGCGCCTGTTGTCCCGCAGTGACCAGCGCCAGCGCGGCATCCGGTGCGTGCGTTTCGCCGTAGCTGACGTCAATGCCTTCATCATCGACAGGCACGGGAACAGTCGTGAGCTGGGAAATGGACAAAGCCCTACGGCTCGGAAGAAAGCCCGGATTTTCGACCCATGCCTTGCGGCCTTCGGCTTGGAGCACGCGTAAGGTTATACCGAGCGCTCCCGAGAAACCTGCCGTGATGAAGATCTGCGAGGGCTGGCATTCGATGCCGCGTGATAAGGCGAGATGCGCGGCGATTTCCCGGCGGAGTTCATGCTCGCCGCGCGGGTCCGGATAGGACGCCGGCGCTTCGACTTCATCGCGCGCCGCACGGGCGCGCAGTCGTGCAAACAATGTGGTCGGAAAACAGTCCGATGCGGGCACGCCGATCTGAAACACTGCGGGGCCGGGCAGGAAGTGCTGGTATAGATCCGATCGCAGATCCGTCTCGATCGACCGCGTCCGGTCCGTGCTCGGGCGCACTGCCGGCGCGTGCTCGGAAACTCTTGTTCCGCCGGCACGTGACGAGACGATCAACTGCGCGTCGGTCAGCCGCTCGTACGCGGTCTTGACGGTGCCCCGCGCCACGCCAAGCTGCACGGCCAGGTCGACCCACGACGGCAGCCTGGCACCTGGAGGCAGTACCCCGCTCTCAATGGCGCCGGTGATTCCCGCGCGTATCTGTTCTGCGAGTGATGTTTTGGACGCGCGGTCGACCTGCAAATCCAGGATTTTCGTCATGTTTCGTGGTGCATTAGGATTTCAGGTTTTTGGTTCTTTTATGCGAACCACATTAAGTTCATGATTCTAGCCCTCACGGAGCTGAACATGAAACGTCAACGGACACTTCTTTCTCTCGTTGTTGCTGCTGGCATGGCCTTTTCCGGGGTCGCTGCTGCTCATGGCGCGGAAACCCTCGGTGCGGGCGATGTCGTCAAGCCGAACTTTTCGCACGCCATACAAAACAGCCCGGGTAAATCGCTCGTCGCCGTGGAAGTCTTCTATCCGCCCGGGGGCGCTTCGCTGCCTCATACCCATGCCAAGTCGGCGTTCATCTATGCGTATGTTGTCTCGGGCAGCATCGCCAGCAAGGTGAACGACGAGCCGGAACACATCTACAAGGCCGGGGAGGCGTTCTTCGAGGAGCCGGGCTCACGCCATCCCGTGAACCGGAACGCGAGCAAAACCCAACCTGCAAAGCTGTTGGCGGTATTCGTCGTTGATAGCAACGACAAAGAACTGACCACGCCGCTCAAGTAAACATCATCTCGGAGCGCGAAAGGAGCACACGGACGGCCGCAAGCACGTTGCGCCGCCGGGCGTCCGTGATTTTGCACTTTCGTCAACGGTCTCGGTTTCTGGCTGGAGGCGGCAGCGCGATCGATTGCCGATGAGGGGCGGGGGCATCGCACCGCCGTGGGTCGATCTGCTTATGCGGCGGTGCACGCGTGTAGAAGTACTGCGGGCCGACTGCAAGAGACTCATCCGTGCAGCAACCACCAGAAGCAGAGGAGAAAACGCCGCCCAACACCTCGGACGAAACCAGGTACGTGTAGAGCGAAAGCGTTCGTGCACCTCAATTTATCCCTTCACCCATAGGAATCACCATGACCAACGCCGTCATCGAATCTATCCTGAGCCGCAGCGCTGCCAAGTACTACGACCCCACCGCAACGTTGAGCGACGACCAAATCTGCGGGCTGGTGCGAATCGGCACCAGCGCGCCGACATCCTTCCACATGCAGAACTGGCGCTTCATCGCCGTACGCTCGCCTGAAGCCAAGGCTCGGCTGAGTCCGATCGCTTGGAACCAGCCCCCGATCACCGAAGCAGCCGTTACGTTCATCGTCTGCGGTCAGCTGGCCGATTCGAGCGTCATACCAGATCGGCTGGCGCCGCTGGTGGAGGCGGGCGTCATGCCGGCAGAGATGGTGCCGGAATGGGAAATCCCCGCGCGCAATCTGTATATGGAGTACCCGCAGCGCCAGCGCGACGAGGCAGTACGCACCGCCACCTTCGGTGCGGCGGCAATGATCTATGCGGCCCGCTCGCTGGGCCTGGGTTCGACGCCGATGATCGGCTTCGATGCCGAAGCGGTGCACCGCGAGTTCGGACTGGCCGAAGACGAAGTGCCGGTCCTGCTGTTGTCCGTAGGGGCGGAGCGCCCGGGAAACTGGCCGCAGAAGCCGCGCCGTCCGGTGGCCGATGTGCTGGATCTCGTCTAATTATTAGTGAAACCAGAGTCGAAGGTGAACGCCGGTGAGACGCGCATCTATCGGACTGGCGAGAGCTGGTCCGAAGCGCCGGGAGCGATTCATTCCAGCAGCCGCAACGCGCGCAAGACCGAGCCGGCGAAGCTGCTCGCCGTCTTCGTCCTCGACACCAATGACAGGGTGATGGCCACGCCCATCAAATAGACCTTCAGACGCACTCGACAGCGCCAAGCATTGAAGGCTCGCACCGTGCAAGACCCGCGAGCGCCACGAGGGAAGGGCGGTGAGCTTGCATTGCTGTCAGAGGCACATTCAACTTGAGAAGGATCGCAAATGACCAGTCCGATTCGTCTTCAAATCGCTGAAAAGGGCGCCGGCTCTCTGAACTTCCTGGCCCTGTTTAGATGGGCTTTGGTCGTTATCTTTCTTTGGTTCGGTGGAATGAAGTTCACCGCATACGAAGCAGCCGGTATCGCTCCGTTCATCGAACACAGTCCGATCATGAGTTGGCTGCACACCCTATTTGGCGTTCAAGGTGCAAGCTACGTTATAGGCGTACTTGAGCTATTCACCGCTGCGACTCTTATTCTTGGGGCCTTTCAGCCCATTTTTTCCGCTTTGGGAGCGGCGATGTCCGCCGCGACCTATCTCATAACGCTCACCTTCTTTGTGAGCACACCTGGAGTAGCAGAAGCGACGGCGGGTGGATTTCCGGCGATTTCGGCAACACCGGGCCAGTTCCTTCTTAAGGATCTTGTTCTACTAGCTGCATCGATTTCCCTTCTCTTGGCATCTCTACGTGGCCCGTGGCTCAACGTTCCGAAGTCATGAGTGGATATGGCGCCTCGTTGGCGCTCTTTTCCGCCGACGCGCGGACATGCGGCGGATCACCGGCGCCTTCAATCGCCCGTTGGAGGTGTTCGGCCACGACCGCGCGCCGTCCCCGTGCAGCAGCCGGGCGGCCAGCATCCTCAATTTCAGGAGCATTCTATGCAATCAGTCGAGATCAAAGCCATTGAGAACTACGATTTTAATCTTTGGCTGCCGCTGTGGAAAGGCTATCAGCGGTTCTACGAAGTGGATATCCCCGAGTCCGTGACGCTCCGGACCTGGGCACGCTTCTTGGACCCAGCGGAGCCGTTGCATGCAGCGCTTGCCATGGGTGGGGGGAAAACGTTGGGGTTGGTGCATTCGATCTACCATCGATCCACCTGGGCGACGGGCGACCACTGCTATCTCCAGGACCTGTTTGTTGCGGACAAAGCGCGTGGCAGCGGTATCGGCCGCGCCCTAATTGAGCATGTGTATGCGGATGCGAAACGTCGCGGGGCGTCCTGTGTGCACTGGCTGGCGCACGAATCCAACCATAACGCCATGCAGCTTTACGACCGCATCGCTGATCGCTCGGAGTTCATCCAGTACCGAAAATTATTTGCCTGACACGGTGGTTCGGGTCTGTCCTCAGACTCGTGCGGCATCGCCGAAAACCAACCGATACTCAGAAGGAGAAAGCCCATGAAGATAGTCGTGATCGGCGGCACTGGCCTGATTGGCTCGAAGACCGTTGCCATTCTGCGCGAGGGCGGCCACGAGGTCGTCGCGGCGTCGCCCAAAGGTGGCGTCAACACCGTCACCGGAGAAGGGCTCAACGAAGCCATGGCCGGCGCTCAGGTGGTGATCGACGTCTCCAATGCGCCTTCATTTGCCCCCCAGGTGGTGTTGGAATTCTTCGAGACCTCCGGCCACAACCTTGCCGCGGCGGAGGCCGCGGCGGGCGTTCGGCACCATGTCACGCTATCCATCGTCGGGACCGACCGGGTACCCGGCCAAGGCTATTACCGCGCCAAAGTCGCGCAAGAGAAACTGATCGAGGCTTCGGGTATCCCCTACACGATCATCCGGTCGACCCAGTTTCTGGAATTCCTCGGCGGCATCGCCGATGCGAGTACGGATGGAAGCGTCGTCAGGATCGCGTCGGGCCTGCTTCAGCCTATCGCGGCCGATGACGTCGCCGCCGTCGTCGTCGAAGTTGCATTCGCCAATCCGCGAAACGGGATTATCGAGATCGCAGGCCCGGAACGAGCGCCGTTCAACGAAATCATCGCTCGCTATTTGAAGGCGGTCGGCGACCCGCGCAAGGTCGTGAAAGATCCCGAAGCCCGATATTTCGGTGGGCGACTAGAGGAAAAGTCGCTCGTACCATGGGGCAAGGCGCGTCTCGGCGTCCTCAATCTCGAGCAGTGGTTACACGCCTGATCAGTCCGTCGCGGGCCGCGTCGACACTGCGCGATGCGCGCCCGCCCCGTAGCTTAGGTCTTACTCCGTTCGAAAGCTTTCATCATGGATCGTCTAGTCTCAATGCAGGCATTCATTCGGGTGGTGGATGTCGGCAGCTTTGCGCGTGCGGCAGAGTCGCTCGATCTGCCAAAGGCCATGGTCACCCGCCTGATCCAGAGTCTGGAGACCCACCTCGAAGTCAAGCTTCTGCACCGGACCACGCGCCGCATCAGTGTGACTACCGAAGGCGCGGCCTATTTCGAACGCTGCGTCCGCATCCTGGCCGACGTCGAGGAAGCGGAACAGTCGCTGACGCGCCACAACAACTCGCCACGCGGCACACTAGCAGTGGACACCACGAGCGGACTCGCGCAAATGGTGTTGATGCCGCGACTGCACGACTTCTTCAACGCGTATCCGGAAGTGAAGCTCGAGCTGACCACCAACGGCAAGCCGATTGACATGCTCAAGGAAGGCGTGGATGTGGTCCTGCGCGTGGGTGGGCTCGACGAATCGATGGTGGCACGTCGCATCGGCCAGGTGAAGCTGGCGTTCTATGCATCACCGATCTATCTGCGCCGCTTTGGTACACCTCACGATCTCACAGAATTGGCGCAGCATAAGGCGGTGAACTTCCTGTCGAACCGCACCGGGCGCGAGACGCCGTGGCCGCTGATCTGTGCGGGCGAACGCAGCGAAGTTCTGCTGCCTTCGGTGATCTCGACCAACGATGCCGACGTCTACCTGGGCTTCGCATTGGAAGGCCACGGAATTGCCCGCATCTCGCACGCGATGGCCGAGCCCTATATCAAAAGTGGTCGGCTGGTGGAAATCTGACCCAGTGGCAAACCGACGAACTGCCAATCTCGGCGATGTATCCACAGAACCGGCACCTGTCGGCCAAGGTGCGCGTATTCGTGAACTGGGCTGCCGAGATTTTCTCGCGGCACCCGCACTTCGGCGCGGCACCGCAGCGACTGGCGGCCTAGTTTGCCGAGTCGGAGTTGCGGCGCGACAAGCTCTCGATGACGGAAAGCGATCAAAGGCGCGATCACGCCGAACGACTAAGCGGCCGCCAAGTGAGAGGCAAACACAAGGTACCTCCCACTTGAAGGCCTGACCAGCTTCGACCCAAGACTTGGGCACGAAGTAAGCCGAGGGATCGTTCCCACATGGACTTTCCCCAATTAGTGAAACCAGCAACTTACAGAGACTACGATGCCAAGAACTGCTGCTCTAAAGCCGGAACAGGTGCCGGCCGATTCGAAGCCGACCCTCGATGCGATCACCAAGAACATCGGGTTCACCCCAAATATGATGGCGACCTTCGCGCAGAGCCCCATCGCGTTCAACTCATGGGCCACCCTGCTTGGCTCCTTGAGTAAGGCGCTCGACGTGAAGACGCGTGACAGCATCGGCCTCGCTGTCTCCGAAGTGAATGGCTGCAACTACTGCCTGACAGTCCACAGCTATACGGCCGAGCATCTGGCCAAGCTGCCGGCCGATGAAATCATTCTCGCTCGGAAGGGCCAGGCCAGTGACCCGAAGCGCGACGCCGCCGTCCAGTTTGCGCGCAAAGTCATCGAGGCCCGCGGCAACGTCACTGACGCCGATCTGAAAGCCGTCCGCGAAGCCGGCTACACGGATGCGAACGTCATGGAGATCGTGGCGCTGGTGGCCATGTACTCCCTTACGAATTTCTTCAATAACGTGTTCGATCCCGAGAAGGACTTTCCCGCCGTTACGCCGGCTGGCTCGATCTGAACTCTATCCGGTCGCATCGACCCTCTCCGAGGGTGATTGAAGGTTTGATGCGAGCGTAACGCCAAAGCCCGGAGGCACCCGGGAAAGATTCTTGGGAACGCGTCCGGGCTTTTCGTATGACCCGACAAGTCTAGGAGAAAGAATGTGACACTCGATCATCCAATTTTCGCGCGCTGGCCGGTGCAGTACCCCGATCGGCTGCAACTTTTTTCCTTACCGACGCCCAACGGAGTGAAGGTCGGCATCATGCTGGAGGAGACAGGCCTTGCCTATGAGCCTCACCGCATCGACATCATGGCGAACGAAAACCACGATCCGGCCTTCCTCGCACTCAATCCCAATGGCAAGATTCCGGCGATCTACGATCCCGAAGGGCCGAACGGCCGGCCACTGGCGTTGTTCGAATCGGGAGCGATTCTGATCTACCTCGCAGACAAGACGGGGCAGTTCCTCTCCACCGATCCCAACACGCGCTACGAAACGATCCAGTGGCTGATGTGGCAGATGGGCGGTGTCGGCCCGATGTTCGGCCAGGTCGGCTTCTTCAACAAATTTGCCGGCAAAGCCTATGAAGATAAGCGCCCGCGCGACCGCTACGCAACCGAATCAGCTCGGCTGCTCGGTGTCCTCGACGAACGGCTCGCGGGCCGCGACTGGGTGATGGGCGCTGACTACAGCATCGCCGATATTTCGCTGCTCGGCTGGGTGCGTAACCTGATCGGCTTTTACGAAGCGCGTGAGCTCGTCGGCTTCGACCGCTTTCTTCATGTGCAGGCATGGCTCGATCGCGGCCTCGCGCGCCCAGCCGTTCAAAAGGGAATCAATATTCCGCCTCGCGACTAGAGTGCATGTAGATGGATACCGCAACGGCTGGCGAGCGCATGGAGCCGCTCAAATTCAATTCAAGCGAGGATATCTATGGTTCTCAACTTTAGACATTCAGGCCCGCTCAACGAGCGGGTTGGAAACGGATTCAAGAAATCGAAAAATGCTTGACATGG
>NZ_JBIUHC010000162.1:0-22298 GCF_044627735.1 Cupriavidus sp. CuC1
CCACTGACTGGAGACCCTATGTCCGTCTATGACACCCTTGCCCGCCTCGGCATCGCACTGCCCAACGCCGGTACGCCGGCCGCCGCGCGGGCCGAAGTGCTGACGGTGCCGCCGTGGACCCGCACGCCCGGCGAGCCGGTGCTGTGGCGCGCCTATGGCCAGCCTGCCGAATTCGAGAAAAACGTGATCCGGCGCAACCGTGGCCCCGCGCCGATGCCGGGCGCGAACTCATCCATGACGCCGCTGCAGGACCTGCGCGGCATCATCACGCCCACGGGCCTGGTGTTCGAGCGCCATCACGCGGGCATCCCGCAGATCGACCCGGCGCGGCACCGCCTCGCGGTGCATGGCCTGGTGGAACGTCCGCGCATCTTTACCATGGACGACCTGGTGCGCCTGCCATCGGTCTCGCGCATCCACTTCCTGGAATGCTCCGGCAATACCGGGCGCGAATGGCGCGCGCCCAGCGCCACGTCCGTGCAGATCAGCCACGGCTTGCTGTCGTGCTGCGAGTGGACGGGCGTGCCGCTCTCGCTCGTGCTGGAAGAGGTGGGCGTGCGCCCGGAAGCGGCCTGGGTGTTGGCCGAAGGCGCCGACGCCGCTGCCATGACGCGCAGCGTGCCGATGGCCAAGGCGATGGAAGACGCGCTGCTGGTCTACGCGCAGAACGGCGAGATGCTGCGGCCCGAGCATGGCTATCCGTTGCGGCTGTTCCTGCCGGGTTTCGAGGGGAACATGAGCATCAAGTGGCTGCGCCGCCTGAAGGTTGGGCGCGAGCCATTCATGACGCGCGAGGAGACGTCCAAGTACACTGATTCGCTACCCGACGGCAGCGCGCGCCAGTTCACTTTCATGATGGACGTGAAGTCCGTCATCACCTTCCCCGCGCCGGATCACCGGTTGCGCGACAAGGGCTTCTACGAAATCTCCGGCCTCGCCTGGTCCGGCTACGGTCGCATCCGGCGCGTGGACGTGTCGGTGGATGGCGGCCGCAACTGGCGCGAGGCGCAGTTGCAGGATCCGGTGCTGGACCGCGCGCTCACGCGCTTTCGCCTGCCATGGCGCTGGGAGGGCGGCCCTGCCGTGCTGCAAAGCCGTGCCATCGACGAGGCCGGCAATGTGCAGCCCTTGCCGGACCAGCTGGCGGCCGCGCGCGGCTTTGACTCCACCTATCACTACAACGCCATACAGGCCTGGCGCGTCAGCGCCGACGGGAGCATTGCCAATGCACGCGCTTGATCCTCACCGTATCCGCATCGCCACCGCTGTGCTGGCGATGGCCGCGCTCTGCGCGCAGGCGCAGGCACAAACCTATGGCGTTGGCTTGCTGGCCAGCAAGCGCGATCTCGCCGCCTGGAATATCGATGTCATGCCCGATGGCGCGGGGCTGCCGCCGGGTAGCGGCAGCGTGGCGCTTGGCAAGCAGGTCTACGAGAACCAGTGCGCCGCGTGCCATGGGATGAAAGGAGAAGGGAAGCCGGCCGATGCACTGGTGGGCGGGCACGGCAGCCTGAAAAGCGCGGGCGTCAATGGCAAGCCGCCGTTGAAAACCATCGGCAGCTTCTGGCCGTATGCGACGACCGTGTTCGACTTCATCAACCGGGCCATGCCGTATAACGCGCCACAGAGCCTCAAGGCGGATGAGGTGTACGCCGTCACCGCCTACTTGCTGCACCTGAACGGCATCGTGCCGGCGGATGCGGTGCTGGACGCGCGGACGTTGCCGCGGGTGCACATGCCGAATCGCGACGGCTTTGTCGCGGATGCGCGGCCCGATACGGCGAACGTGCCATGCCGCCGAGGCTGCGGTGCGCCGGCACGCTGAGATTATGCGGGCATCATCAGAGGCTCCCATATGCGATAAGCGAATAAGCGGCAGCGATTACATTCGTTGACCGCTCCAGCCCGGGATCACTACAGTGCAAAGCTCAAGAACAAGCGGTGCAGGCCTGGCTATCGCCTTGAGCAGACAAGCGCCTCGCCGCGCGCATTCATCCACGCACTTTCGGTCCCCCGCTCAAGAGCCTGACATGACGATTGGAACCCACCCGGCCTCAACCCTCCATGCCACCGCGCCCGCTGTCTTCGCCGGCAGCGCCAGGTTCGAGATCCGCCCCTTCGACGCGCCGCTGGGTGCCGAGATCGTTGGGCTGGATCTCGCCGAGCCGCTGTCCGCCGAGGACTTCGCCCGCATCCATCGCGCGCATCTCGATTACCACGTGGTGGTTTTCCGCGACCAGCGCATCACGCCCGCGCAGCAGATCGCATTCAGCCGCCGCTTTGGCCCGCTGCAGATCCATGTGCTGCATCAGTTCCAGCTTGCCAATCATCCAGAAATCCTGATCGTCTCCAATGTGCTCAAGGACGGCAAGCCGATCGGACTGGGCGATGCCGGGCATTTCTGGCATTCCGATCTCTCGTACAAGGAAAAGCCCAGCCTGGGCTCGCTGCTGCACGCGCAGGCGTTGCCGGCCGAAGGCGGCGACACCCTGTTCGCCAACATGCACCTGGCCTGGGAAACGCTGCCCGCGCCTCTCAAGGCGCAGGTGGAAGGGCTCAAGGCAGAGCACACTTACCTGGCCAAGTACGCCGAGCTGCAGCAGCGCAGCCCGTGGCGTCCCAACCTGACGCCAGAGCAGATCGCGCAGGTGGCGCCGGTGCTGCAGCCGGTGGTACGCACGCACCCCGAGACCGGCCGTCGCGCGCTGTTTGTGAGCGAGCATTTCACGACGCGCATCGCAGGGCTGCCGGAAGATGAAAGCCGCGACCTGCTGGCGCAGCTGTTCGCGCATAGCGTCAAGCCCGAGCATATCTACCGCCACGCCTGGCAGGAGCACGACCTGGTGTTCTGGGACAACCGCGCGTTGTTGCATCTGGCAGCAGGCTGCCCCGAGGCAATGCGTCGCGTGATGTACCGCACGACCATCGAGGGCGATCTGCCCGTCTGAGCGGCACGCATGGCACGGCGAGCGGCAATCCCGCTTCGCCGGTTTTCTTTCACATGCTTCCACCGTATTTACCGCATCCACCGTATTCACCATATCCACCGGAGTCCCGCATGTTCCTGCTTCGTTCCCGTCTTTTCTCCGCCCGCTGGCCGCGCGGCGTCGTCGCGCTGACGCTCGCCGCCGGCATGGCGGCCACGGGCGCGGCCCACGCGGAGGGGAAGATCCGCATTGCCGAGCAGTTCGGCGTGGTCTACCTGCTGCTCAACGTGGCGCGCGACCAGCAACTGATCGAGAAGCAAGGCAAGCAGCAGGGCGTCGACGTCAAGGTGGAGTGGACCCAGCTCTCCGGCGGTGCGGCCGTCAACGATGCGTTGCTGTCCGGCGCCATCGATATCGCCGGCGCGGGCGTGGGCCCCTTGCTGACGGTGTGGGACCGCACGCACGGCAAGCAGAACGTGAAGGGCGTGGCATCGCTGGGCAACTTCCCGTACTACCTGGTCAGCAACAATCCCAAGGTCAAGACCATTGCCGACTTTACCGACAAGGACCGCATCGCGCTGCCGGCGGTATCGGTATCGGTGCAGTCGCGCGTGCTGCAACTGGCCGCCGCCAAGCAATGGGGCGACAAGGAATTCAATCGCCTGGACAAGTGGACGGTGGCAGTGCCGCATCCCGACGCGGCCGCCGCCATCATTGCCGGTGGCACGGAGATCAGCGGCCACTTCGGCAACCCGCCGTTCCAGGAGCAGGAGCTGGCTGGCAATCCCAATGCGCGCATCGTGCTGAATTCGTATGACGTGCTGGGCGGCCCCAGTTCGGCCACGGTGCTGTACGCGACCGAGAAATTCCGCAACGACAACCCCAAGACCTACCGCGCCTTTGTCGACGCGCTGGCCGAGGCGGCCAGGTTCGCCACCGCCAACCCGGAGGCTGCCGCGGACCTGTATATCCGCGTCAACAAGGCCAAGATCGACCGCGCGCTGCTGGTCAAGATCCTCAAGAACCCGCAGGTGCAGTTCAAGGTCGCGCCGCAAAACACCTTTGCGCTGGCCGAGTTCATGCACCGGGTGGGCGCCATCCGCAACCAGCCGAAGTCCTGGCAGGATTATTTCTTCCAGGATCCGGCCACCGCACAAGGTAGCTGACATGGCTGTGCAAGTTGCACCGCTACGCGTGGTTCCCGCGCGCGCCGCCCCCGCGCCGCTGTTGCAGGTCGACGGCGTCTCGCTGGAATACCGCACCCCAGAGCGCGTGGTGCGCGCCACTCACCAGGTCAGCTTCGATGTCCATGCGGCCGATCGCTTCGTGCTGCTCGGCCCGTCGGGCTGCGGCAAGTCGACCTTGCTCAAGGCTGTGGCGGGGTTCGTTGCGCCGTGCGAGGGCGAGATCCGGCTGGAGGGCGCGCCCGTCAGCGCGCCCGGCCCCGACCGCATCGTGGTGTTCCAGGAGTTCGACCAGTTGCCGCCCTGGAAGACAGTGCGCCAGAACGTGATGTTCCCGCTGATGCATTCGCGTGGCATGTCGCGCCGCGAGGCGTCCGAATGCGCGTTGCACTTCCTCGACAAGGTGGGGCTGGCCAACTTTGCCGATGCCTATCCGCATACCTTGTCGGGTGGCATGAAGCAACGCGTGGCAATTGCCCGCGCGCTGGCGATGCGGCCCAAGGTGCTGCTGATGGACGAGCCCTTTGCCGCGCTGGATGCGCTCACGCGCCGGCGCATGCAAGAGGAGTTGCTGACCCTGTGGAACGACGCGGCCTTCACGCTGCTGTTTGTCACCCACTCGATCGAGGAAGCACTGGTGGTGGGCAGCCGCATCCTGCTGCTGTCGCCGCACCCCGGGCGCGTGCGCGCCGAGCTCAACAGCCACCAGTTCGACCTGGCCAGCCAGGGCGGGGCGGAATTCCAGGCCACCGCGCAACGCATCCACCATCTGCTGTTCGACGAGGCGCCGCACGCGGCGCCGCCGCGCACCGCGCAGGCGCACTGAGCGCCAGCCAGGATCGACCATGAGCACAAGCACGACCTCTCTTTCCGCCACCACGGTGGTCCGCGCAGAGTACGAGCGCGTACCGGAACCCTTCACCGCGCGGCCGGTGGCCCGCGCCTTGCCCTGGCCGCAGCGCTTGTGGCAGCAAGGCTGGCTGCGCAAGACGCTGATCCTGGTGGCGCTGGCCTGCCTGTGGGAATGCATTGCCCGCGTGCAGGACAACGACCTGCTGTTCCCGAGCTTCCTCGCCACCGCGCGGGCCTTCGTCGAGGGCATCGGCAGCGGCGAGTTGCCGGCCAAGGCCGGCAACTCGATGTCGGTGCTGCTGCAAGGCTATGCCGGCGGCATCGTGCTGGCGTTCGTGCTGACCACGCTGGCGGTCTCCACCGAGCTGGGGCGCGACGTGCTGGACACGCTCACCGCCATGTTCAACCCGCTGCCTGCCATCGCGCTGTTGCCGCTGGCGCTGCTGTGGTTTGGACTTGGCAGCAAGAGCCTGGTGTTCGTGCTGATCCACTCGGTGCTGTGGCCGCTGGCGCTCAATACCTACGCGGGCTTTCGCGGGGTGCCGGCCACCTTGCGCATGGCCGGGCGCAACTACGGCCTGAGCGGGCTGCGCTATGTGCTGCTGATCCTGGTGCCGGCCGCGCTGCCCGCCATCCTGTCCGGCCTGAAGATCGGCTGGGCCTTCGCCTGGCGCACGCTGATCGCGGCCGAGCTGGTGTTTGGCGCGTCGTCCGGCAAGGGTGGCCTGGGCTGGTACATCTTCCAGAACCGCAACGAGCTGTACACCGACCGCGTCTTCGCCGGCCTGGCCCTGGTGATCCTGATTGGCCTGCTGGTGGAGAACCTTGTGTTCAAGACGCTGGAACGCGTGACCGTGCGCCGCTGGGGCATGCAGCACTAAGCCTGTGGCCTGAAGTAGCGTTTGGCGCACAACGGCTCAGGTATCACCCGGGGCGCGCAAAGCCGATGGCTCGATGCCAAGCTTTTCCAGCACGCGGCTGGCGGCATTCGCCACACTGTCGCCGTGCGGGGGCATGATCAGGTGCGCGGTCTCGCGGTACAGCGGGTCGCGCACCTGGAATAGCGCCTCGAGCGTGGCGCGTGGGTTGGCGACCTGCAGCAGCGGGCGGTTACGGTTGCGCCGGGTGCGGTGCCATAGCTCGGCGGGCGAGGCGCAAAGGTAGATCACGCAGCCGCGCGAGCGCAGCATCTCGCGGTTTTCCGGGCGCAGCACCGCGCCGCCGCCGGTGGCCATCACGATGCCGTTGCGCCGGCTGAGTTCGTCCAGCACCCGGGTTTCACGCTCGCGGAAGCCTTCCTCGCCCTCCAGCTCGAAGATGGTGGGAATCCGCACGCCGCAACGCGCCTCGATTTCATGGTCGGAATCGAAAAAAGGCAGCCCGAGCCGGCGCGCCACCGTCCTGCCGATGGTGGTCTTGCCGGCGCCCATAAAGCCCACGAAGAAGAGATTGTCGAAATCCAAGTTTGAGTTGAGCCGTTTTCGGCTCCGGATCCGGTCTTCTCTACGGTAGCACGAGATGCGCGGCCATCAAAACGGGTGCGCGGCCGGATTGCCGGCTGCGGATGCCAAAAGGCTCATGGCAGGCCGAGCAAGCGGCGCGCCTGTTCCGGCGTGGCCACGGCGCGGCCGTACTCCGCGCACAGCGCTGCCACCCGGCCAACCAGCTGCGCGTTGCTGGCGGCCAGCGTGTCCTTGTCCCAGCGCACATTGTCTTCCAGGCCCGTGCGGCAGTGGCCGCCAAGCTGCAGCGTCCAGTGATTGACCTCCAACTGGTGCCGGCCGATGCCCGCCGCGGTCCAGGTCGCGCCGGGCAGGACCTTGTTCAGTTGCTCCACCTGGAACTCAAGGATTTCCTTGCGTGCCGGCAGCGCATTCTTGATGCCGAACACAAACTGCACGTGCACCGGCGCCAGCAGCAAGCCCTCCTTGACCAGGTCCGCCGTGTTGTAGAGCATCGCCAGGTCGAAGATTTCGATCTCGGGCTTGATGTGGTAATCGCGCATGGCCTTGGCCAGGGCGCGCACGAAGTCGGGCGGGTTTTCGTAGACGGTGGTGGGGAAATTGACCGAACCCGTGGCCAGCGAGGCCATGTCCGGGCGCAGGTCAAGCATGGCGCCGCGCTGCTCCATGGCGCGTCCGCGCCCGCCGGTGGAGAACTGCACGATCATGCCGGGGCAGTGCTTGCGGATGCCATCCTGCAGGGCGGCGAAGCGCGCGGGGTCCGAGCTGGAGTTCCCGGCTTCGTCGCGCACGTGCAGATGCACCAGCGTGGCGCCTGCCTCGAAGCTCTCGTGCGTGCTCTCGATCTGCTCGGCGACCGAGATCGGGATGGCGGGATTGTCTGTCTTGCGGGGTATCGAGCCGGTGATGGCCACCGAGATGATGCAGGGATCTTGCATGGGAAACTGTTCCAATTTCAATATGCCAATGAATGAACGGCGCGCGGGGCCAGCCTCAGGCCGGCCGCACCGCACGGTTGCGGCTGGCGAGGGCTTGCGCCGCCATGCGCAGCGAGGCGTTGGCCGCGCCAAAGCCGAGATAGCCGTCGCGCTGCACCAGTTCGAAGAAGAAGCGGTCGTGAAACGGCTCGGTGTAGGCATGCAGGAATTCACCGCCGGCATCCTTGTCGTACAGCAGCTGCTGGCGGCGCAGGCGTGCCAGCAGCGCATCGTCCAGCCCGAGGCGCGCGCCGACATCGTCGTAGTAGTTGTCGGGCACATGGAGCATGGCGGCTTCGGCCGGAACGATCTGCGCCAGCGTTGCGCTCAGGTCGGACGTACGGAAGGCGATGTGGTGGATGCCCGAGCCGGCATAGGCGGTGACGAACCTGCCGGTGGCGGTGCGGCTGCTTTCCGAGACGTTGAGCGGAATCCGTATGTTTTGCCCGGGACTGACCATGGCGCGGCTCTTCACCAGGCCATAGGGATCGGCGATTTCATGGAGCGCCTCCGCCTGCAGGCCGAACACCGTCTTGTAGAACAGCACGAAGCTGTCGAGCCGGTGTGGGGGCAGGGCCTGGGCGATATGGTCGATGGCCGTGAGGCCGGCGCCGGCGCTGTGGGCGCTGCAGTCGTCCAGCAGGAAATCGCTCTCGTAGATGCTGCGGGCGGAGTCCTGTTCGTCGATCAGGTAGAACAGCATGCCGTCCGGCGCGCGCACCGCGGGGATGCTGCGCTCGTCCGGTCCGATGCGTTCGCGCCATTCCTTGCATAGCAGGGCACGGGCGCGGGCGATGGCGCGCTGGGCGTCGTCCACCTTCAGCCCCAGCGCGCAGACGGATGGTCCGTGCAGCTGGAAATGCTCGGCGGCGGCGCTGTCCTGCTCCGCATTGAGGATGATATTGACGCCGCCCTGGCGGTACAGGTCCACTGCCTTGGAACGGTGGCGCCCGGCGGGGACGAAGCCCAGCGAACGCAGGCGCTCACCCAGTTCGCGCCCCGTCACGTAGTCCACCGCGAACTCCAGGAAGTCGACGCCGCCGAAATCCGGCGCCGCTGGCAGGGCGGGACCACCGGCCTCGGACTCGAGCCAGATCAGCGAGCGCAGTCCGTCCTGCGCGGTCAGCCGCGCGGGCGCCGCGCGGAACTCGTCGTTGAAGATCTCCAGCGAGAGCGGCCCGCGGTAGCCCGCGCCAATGGCCGCGCGCGCGAATTCGGTGACGGCAAGATCGCCCTGGCCGGGGAAGTTGCGGTAATGCCGGCTCCAGGACAGCACGTCCATGCTCATCCGGGGCGCATCGGCCAGCTGCACGAAGAACAGTTTCTCCGCCGGCACCGCATCGATGCCTTCCAGCGTATCGCCCAGCGAGAGGGTGTGGAAGCTGTCCAGGATCAGGCCGAGCGCGGGGTGGTCCGCCTGCCGCACGATCTCCCACGCCTGGCGCCACAGCCTGGTGTGGCGCGCCCAGGCCAGCGCCTCGAAGCCTACCAGGAGGCCGCGCTTCTCAGCGGCCTCGGCCATGGCGCGCAGGTCGGCGGCGGCGCGAGCGGGATCGTCGATGGCGTTGGCCTGCACATTGCTGCAGACCAGCACCATGGGCGCGCCCAGCTCCTCCATCACGTCGAACTTGCGCTGCGCGCGCGCCATATTGCGGGTGCGGAACGCATCGGGCATGGCCTCGAAATCGCGGAAGGGCTGATACAGCGGAATAGCCAGTCCAAGATCGGCCGCGATGCGGCGTACGTCGGCGGGGGAGCCGTCGAAATTCAGCAGGTCGTTCTCGAAGATTTCGACGCCGTCGAATCCAGCCGCCGCGGCTGCTTCCAGTTTTTCCGGCAAGGTGCCGGAGAGCGAGACGGTGGCGATCGATTTCGGGTGGCGCCAGGCTGCGGGTTTCATGTCAAATCCTGCGTGCATGCTTCGGGTGATCGGTTGGGTGAGGGGAGTCAGGCGCGCGCGCCTTGCACTGCCGCGCCGCCGGGCGCGCGGTGCCCCGGCGGCGCCGGCTGCGTACCGCCGGCGCCGCGGGTCCAGCCGCCCTTGGCAAAGACCGCGGCTGCGGCGATCAGCGCGGGGATGGCCAGTGCGCTGAATACCTGCGCAAAGCTCCAGCCGGCACCCAGCATCTGCGCGCCGGCAAAGGCGCTGGAGATGGCGCCCCAGCGGCCGATACCGTGCATCCAGCTGGAGCCGGTGGCGCGCGCGGCGGTGGGGTAGTAGCCGGTGGCCAGCGCGTTCATGCCTGTGTTAGCGCCATTGAGCAGGAAGCCGCCGGCAAACGCGCACAGCGAGAGTTCGATGAATTCCTTGGCCGCGATGCCGAACAGGAAGGTCGCGGCGCCGCCCAGCAGGAAGGCAAGCGCCAGCACGCGGTGGGGGTTGAGCCTGTCCATGGCCCAGCCAATGCACAACGAGCCGACCGCGCCGCCGATCTGGAACAAGGCCGTGATCAGCGCCGCGTCGCGCACATTGAAGCCGACGCCCTTGACCAGCGTGGGCAGCCAGCCGCCCAGCAGGTAGACCAGGAACAGGCCCATGAAATAGGTGACCCACAGCATCGCGCTGCCAAAGACGTAGCGGCGCGACAGCACGATGCCGATGGCGCTGGCGGGCTTGCCCGCCTGGTTCGCCGGGCCGGTTGCCTGCGGCAGGGTAAAAGTGCCTGCGCTGCCCGCCATCCCGGGCACCAGTTGCGCCACGATGGCGCGCACGCGCATCTGGTCGCCGCCTTTGGCGGCGAGAAAGCGCAGCGATTCGGGCAGCTTGAACAGCAGCACCGGCGCCAGCAGCACTGGCAGGATGCCGCCGACCAGCAGCACGCTGTGCCAGCCGTAGGCCGGGATCAGCCAGGCCGAGCAGAAGCCGCCCATGGCCGCACCGAAGGTGAAACCGCAGAACACCACCGTGACCAGGATGGAGCGGCGCTTTTCCGGCGCGTATTCAGATACCAGCGTGCCGACATTGGGCATCGAGGCGCCCAGGCCCAGGCCCGTCAGGAAGCGCAGCACCAGGAGCGTGGTCAGGTCCGGCGACCAGGCTGCCACCAGCGTCCACAGCCCGAACAGGAAGACCGAGACGACCAGCACCGTCTTGCGTCCCACCCGGTCGGCCAGCGGGCCAGCCAGCAGCGCGCCCAGGGCGAGGCCGGCCAGGGCGGCGCAGAGCACCGGGCCCAGGCTGCTGGGGGCGATGCCCCAGACGCGGGAGAGTTCGGGCGCGATGAAGCCCATGATGGCGGTGTCGAAGCCGTCCAGGGCTACGATGAGGAAGCCGAACAGCACCACGCGCCATTGCAGGCGGCCGATGGGGCGCTGGTTGATCAGGGTGCTCACGTCGATGGCGGGGGCTGCCGGCATGGCTGTCTGTCTCCATGGAACTGATAAAGCCGGGCGGTTCTGGTGGGCCCGTCGGATGGCGTGCGGCGCTGCGTGCGGGTGGGTTTGGCGATGGGCCGGACGAGCGCGCGTTTCGTGTAGAGCAAGGTTAGGACCGTTTGCGCACAGCAACAAGCGCAATCCGCGCGTAGGCGTGCGATAATCGCTCCATTGCGAGCGACTGTCGCTCGGGATTAGGGTTTCCGCTATGGATAAAGAACCATTAAGCCGGCGCGACTGGATTGCCGGGCTGGAGAAGGGCCTGGCTATCCTGGAGGCGTTCGATAACGACCATCCGCGCCTGACGCCCACGCAGGCGGCCCAGCTGACGGGCCTGACGCGCACCGCGGCGCGGCGTTACCTGTTGACGCTGGAGCACCTTGGCTACACCACCAGCGACGGCACGCGGTTTAGCCTCAGCCCGCGCGTGCTGAAAGTGGGCTGGTCCTATTTCGACTCTGCCCGTTTGCCGCGCACGGTGCAGCCTTTCCTGCAGCAGATCACCGCCGCGGTTGGCGAGCCGGCTTACCTGAGCGTGCTGGATGACTGGGAGCTGGTGTTCATCTGCCGGACCGGCACCAGCCGGGTCATGAATACGGGCTTCGTGCTGGGCGCGCGCGTGCCGGCGCCGCTGGCGTCGGCCGGTGTGATGATGCTGGCCTCAGAGCCGGAGGATAAGGTCAAGGCCTGGCTGGAGGACTGCGTGCTCACGCCCTACACGCCTTACACCATCATGCAGCATGACCGCCTGCTGACGGAGGTCAGGAAGGCCGGCGCCCAGGGCTATGCGCTGGTCGAGCAACAGTTGCAGATCGGCGTGCGGGGGGTGGCCGTGCCGCTGCGGGACCGCCACGGCAAGGTGATCGCCGCGCTCAGCGTGAATATGCAGATCGGCACCGAGAGCGCCGAGCAGGCGCTGGAGCGGGTGCTGCGCGTGCTGCAGGACACCGCGATCTCGATCATGCGGGTGCTCTGACGCTCGCTGGCCCGGCGGTGGCATCGCCCGGATCCGTCGCCAGGCCGGTCGGGCCACGTGGCCCGACCGGTGCCACCGCGCCCGGCAAGCGTGTCAGGGGAACGCCTTCGGTAGAGGGGGCTGTTCGCTGGCCTACCTAAGGCCCGGCGTGACCTGGTTTGCCCTACGCCTGGGTCTATCCCCACCAAAGTGGGCTGTCCGAGGAGAGGAATTGAGCTTATTCAGGAAGGTTGCTGTTTCCAATAAGTTGTAGACGCCGGCTGCGCCATTCCGAGGCGCTGAAGGCCGCGTTTGACTTGCTTCTTAGGCGAAGTTCAGGGCACGCGCCGCAGGCCGGTTCGTTTGTCGATGCTCTCTTTATGAAGATTGCTCCGTTAGGCAGGCATACCGATATGTGCGCATCGTACGAAGAGCTCGTAAAGCAAAGGGGGTTTTCGCGAAGCGAGTTCCTGTCAGCCTTAGGTGACCTTCAAGCAGTACCGTAACGTCTGGAACCAAATATCATATCCGGAGCGTGACGGGGAGTGGCTGGTCTATCCGACGTTTCCTTCGGTGGCCACATTCAGGCTCACCGTCAACCTCGCCGACTTCGCTGACCCAGTTGCATCGGCAGAGGTAGCACGTCGGGTTAGGGATGCCTTGGCATCCCGAGAAATCAATGCAAAGTGACTAATCTCACCCGAATGGCTAAAACGCACGTGATGAGCGCCGTTGCTGGCATTGATGTGGGTGGGGACAAGAAGGGATACCATCTCGTCGCCCTGCAAGGGACTTCGATTTTGTGCAGCATCAACAGCAAATCCCCAGGGGAATTGGCCAAGGTTTGTGCTGAGTATGACGTCGTGGCAGTCGGTATTGATTCGCCTTGCCAGTGGAGGACTGCGGACCGTGCTCGGCTGGCTGAAAGAGAGCTCGCGCGAGAAGGAATTAGCTCGTTCTCGACTCCGACACGGGAGCGTGCCCTCTCCAATGCGAATGGGTTCTATGGCTGGATGTTCAATGGGGAGCGCGTGTACCAAGCTCTCGCATCAAGCTACCCGCTTCTTGTGGACAAGGCCCATTCCAGCGGGCGCATAAGCTTCGAGACTTTCCCGTACGCCACAACTTGTGCCTTGCTCGGCAGGGACGTTGCATCCGCGAAGCGGAAACGCACCCAGCGTAGGGAGCTCCTGGAACGCGAGGGGATGGACACCAGCTTGTTGAAGTCAATTGATGCGGTTGATGCTGCCCTATGCGCTTTGACGGCAAGATTCCTGGTGGAAGGGAAAGCCTACCCGTACGGCGATGCCCAGGGCGGGTATATCTGGGTTCCTGCCGCTACATCCCTCTAAGCTGATGGCGGATGACGTTGCGCAAAAAACACCGCCAATGTCATCGCACCGACAGCTTCACGGAAACGGTTGTTGGAGATGCTCGCCGCCGCAAAGTCTAACAGTGCCGATACGAAGCGAAAGCAGGAAAAGAAACCGCCTGATGAGCGCCCCTCCGACTTGACAGCATTCGCCTAGCCTCAACGAGGCTCGACTTTCCTGTGGCAGCACCACGCGGCCCAGCTCTTGGTCCAGCGCTCCCGGAGAACCCATGGATTTAAGACATCGGAAGGGTGTCTGCACTAAGACAAGCGTCGCCACAGCAGGGCAGGCGCGAAGCCCGCGTCCGGCCATACTGGCGGCCGTGTCCTTCGACAACCGGCCTGGAACTGTCCCCTTCCGAGGCTGTTGGGCGCTGTTCGGTCAGGCTTCACATAGGGCTGATAACATGGTCAGGTGGCGTCCGCAGGTCAGTCGCCTCAGCCCTCGTTCGGGTCTCTAAACCGTAACTTCTGCAGGAAGGTGTTCCATGGATGTACAGCAACTCGTTTCTGAATTTCTCGCTTCCGAGCATGGGAGCCAGGCTGCCCAGGCGCTGGCAGCTCAGGGCATCAGTGCCGATGACGCCCAGCAGATGCTGAGCCAGGCGGCGGAGACAGCGCATGCCCACGCTGAGGAACAGAATGCCGGTCTGATGGGCGAGCATCCGGGTAGGAGCTTTTTTGCGGCTTTCGCCGCAGGACTTGTCCGGGGCGACGGGTTTTTCAAGTCCCTGGCGGAGGGCGGGGAGGGTATCCTGGCCGGCCGGGTCGCTGAGTCGCTGGCGGCGAAAATGGGCATTGACCCGTCCACCGCATCGACCGTGGCTGCCGCCGCTACTCCGTATCTCGTGGCGTTCCTGAAGGAAAAGCTCGCTTGAGACCCCAGCAGCCCGGATGGTTGGTGGCCGGCCTCCCAACCTAACTTGGCGGGCCTCGGCGCCCTTGCCCAGTATTCATCGACGTCGTCGATGTCTGTCGAGCGTCTTCACCGCGCGGATACACGTGCCACAAAAGAGATGTACATGGGGGGGTACATCTGGGTTCCCATCGTTGCAGCTTAGCCAGCTTGACGGTAACTGCCGAGTGCGAGGTCACGGTTGACGAGATTATTTCCAATCGTCGCCGTCGGCGGCCAATCAACTGGTGGTCTCTAGCTCGTGGTAATCGGAGCGCCAGTTCGATGCGATTCGCTCCAGACAGCATCGACGTCCCGCAGCAAACTTCCTGCCGAGATGTAGTCCCCCAACTTCGCCGCCTTTGCCTCCAGGCTCTCCAGCTCACTTGCTGGCAAGCTGCTGAGTTCAAACTGACAGTACAGATTCCGCTGCCGGAACGATGCTTTTGGCCGCGACAGACCGGCGACCAATGCCGCTGGCGAGTTGACGGCAATGTTCTCGTGGCTGCGATACTCGACGCGTATCCCTGCCTTTTGGCCGAGCCGGCCGAGCTCGATAGCGTCCTGCCAACCTAACTCGTAGTCCAAATCCAGGGCGGTTAGCGCTCTCCATTTTTCCCCGTCCCCTAGAAGGAAAATTTTAATATGTGTCCTTTGGGGCACCTTCGTCCCAGCGTCGACTCGCCCGATTTCGCTCTTCTTGCTGGCCTGGCTCCGCCATTTCGGGACCGGGGTGGCTCAGGGGCGTACTTTCGGCCTATGAGCAAGTGGACAGGCGCGTTCTGGCCTAACACGAGGACCGTGCAGTGATACCTACGCGCGGGTTCCCGTGACTACCAGGCGGCAAGGACTGCTTGTTGCCAGCGCAGCCTCAGGATTGTTGCTGCTGAGCGTTCGAGATGCCCGGACGGTTCGCGCTATGCGAGTTATTTTTTCATTCTCCTTGGGCCCTGTTTGCTTCGGGTAACTGTTGCTCAATCTCAGCTAGCCTCAGGTTCACCAATTCGGAATGCAGTTTTAGCGCTTCAATCAGGAGCTTCGTCTCTATGTTCCCAGCTTGGGACGCCAGACTATCGAACTTCGTCAAAATATGTTTGACTCGCTCTGCTGCTGTCATAATTTCCTCCGATGCGCGAAAGCAATACGGTGCCGTGAGTGTCCGCTATTGCCCACTACTAGTCGTCGTGGCCGTGTCGGCCGTGTTCACCATGCTGACCGTGCTCCCCGTGGCCACGCCCGCGCCACCTCCGCTCGCCTTGGTCGTCGTCATCATCGCGTCCCCGCCAGTAAGGGGCATACACGGGCGCCGGAGCCACTACAACCGGTCGCGGGACATACACCGGCTGCGGCGCAACATATACAGGCGGAGCCACATAGACTGGAGCAGGTTCGGCATAGACGACACCGGGGACCCCAATGCCAATGTCTACATTCACGTGTGCTTGGGCAGTCGACGCAATCGCGAGCAGTGTGCCAGACAGCACCCCAAAGAAAGGAAGTTGTTTCATATGTTCTCTATCGCAAATCGGCAGTTATTGTGCCGCTTCGCGTTGGGAGCCTTGGTGCGTCAACTGTAAAGAAATGTAACGAAAACGCTGGCGAGTTGTGAGATGCGCGGGCGATGCGGTCTCTCGACGGGCGTTGCCTGCATATGAGGGGGAGCAGCGTCAACGATGTTGCCGCCCAAGCGTTGATAAGGCCGAGGCAATGTGCCTCATCTTCCGAGGAGGGGTACCGTGATGAAAAGATTCTGTGCGGTTGCTGTTGCAGCATTTTTTTCGGTAGGTCTGGCTTGCGCGCAAACTGCTGCGCCTGCGGCCGCCGCCAAACCGGCAGCGCCCGCTGCTACCACTCCGGCTACTTCTTCGAGCTGCGAAGCGCAGGCGGTTGACAAAAATGGCAAACCGCTAGCTGGAGCCGCTAAGGCCTCCTCTATCAAAAAGTGCGAAAGCGGCAACAAAGGCAACGCGTCAGCGGCCTGCGATGCCAAGGCCGTTGGGAAGAACGGTAAGCCACTCGCCGGTGCCGCGAAGGCGTCGTTTATGAAAAAGTGCGAAGCTGACGCCGGAAAATAATCTCCCATCCAGGTGAAAAGCCGGCAACACGCCGGCTTTTCTCTATTCTCTAACACCGTGCTCGATGGCGGTCATGCTTGCGATTTAAATCGCGGGTACGCTGACGACGACCGGTTCAGTGCTCCTCCGGTCGTCTTCTCGTGGTCATAAGATTCGCCGGATGGCTAACACCTCGCGGGCTTTTTTCGGTCTAGTGAGCAGTGTCAGCCTTCGTGCCCGTGTTGGCTGTGTTCCTCACGGCTGCGATGGCCTTGGTCGCTATGCTCCTCTTGTTCGCGCCATCTCCGTTCAAGCCAGTATTCCTCCCGTTGTTCGCTTTCGCCCCTATAGGGCGAGTATCGTGAGCTTGGAACAACAACATAGACAGGCCGGGGCGCTACATAGACCGGGATGGGTCGCGCAGGAGCAACGCCAGGAACGCCAGCGCCAATGTCGACATTCGCTGCAGCAAAGGCCGACGAGGCGACGCAGAACAGCGTCCCGACAAGGGCCCTGCCGACTGCACGGTGCTTCATTCCCGCTTTCTCCCGGCTTTTCCTGGTTGTATTTCCATGGACGCAAGCCTGTCCTTTGGATGATGATTGCTTGCTAACTCGCGTCGTTGGAGCGCGGGCTAGCGCCCGGTTTAATCATCTTCATCATGCCAGCGCCGCCACTCCCGATGACGGATGCGCCACTCACGCTCGCGCCGGCGCCTTTCTCGCCATTGCCGTTGTTGCCAGGCGCGAGCTCGCCAATCGCCATAATAGCCGGGCGCAACAATAATCGGCTGCGGTTCGACATAAACCGGGGCCGGCTCGTCGTAAACCGGGGGAGGCTCGTAGTAAACGGGGGAGGCGGTGGCACCACGAACGCAGGCCCGGGAAGGCCAATCCCGATACCCACATCCACACGTGCCTCAGCGATGCCGGAGGCAAGAGCAGCGCCCGCAGCCAGTACGCAAATTGCCAGGGCTTTCCGCATGATGACGCTCCCGACGTTTCTATTGGCACGCTAGGCTGCCAATGGGCGGGACTGCATTTGTGAGTTTATACAGGGGTTACGACCTGTAACAAGACGGCAGTGCCGGAAGTTGATGTGGCCGCAGCTGCATACGCCGCCACTGTGCAGGATGAGGTAACCGGGCCGTCAATCTGGTTATCTCCGCGCTAGCGCAACTCGCATCGCATGCAGAGTGCGGAAGTTTGAATAGCACGTTGAAACGCCGACGAACCCTTGATATCTGCAGGGGCTTTGTCTGCAGGGATAAGGGAGAATCCCCAGCGCGCGAAATAGCCCGGGGCTACAGTAGGCAGGAGATACGCGTCTCGTGCCTCCGTACCTCGTGCCCGCATCAAGAGCGCTTCAACCAATCTGCTAGCGATGCCTCTTTCGCGGTATGCAGGTTCAACCGCTACCGAGCGGATGAGGATGGACTTGCCATGATGCTCCGTCGCTGCGCTGCCAACGATACGGCCATCACACGGCGCAACGTGGAAGTTTTCGATAATTTGAACAACATCTGCGGCAGGTAGCCTGCAGCGCTCAAGTAATGCGGCTATTTCCTTAGAATCTGAGTAAGAGGCAGAACGTAGATGAAGGTCGGTCAACATGTAAGTGTCTCCAACGTGTATTCGAGTCAGGGCTATGACAGGACGGCGGGAATATGCCTGCCGCGGGAAAACATCGCGGACACTTCGCGCCATAACGCGAAGCTCGTCGTCGGCAGCGCCACGGTGGCCTGCTCACG
This sequence comes from Cupriavidus sp. CuC1, assembly GCF_044627735.1. Classification (NCBI taxonomy): domain Bacteria; kingdom Pseudomonadati; phylum Pseudomonadota; class Betaproteobacteria; order Burkholderiales; family Burkholderiaceae; genus Cupriavidus; species Cupriavidus sp. CuC1. The sequence continues at coordinate 17,805 of NZ_JBIUHC010000162.1, forward strand.
CAGCATAGCCGCCCACATTGAAGCCAACACGATTGGTTGCTAGGGTTTACTTGGCGGGGCGTGGGTGCACTGGGTTCCCGATGCGGAAGTCGACGCTGTCGTCCAGCTTCCGTCGAGACTGCTGGCCGAACGATTACGCTGACTCCATGGATGAAGTACCTGAACGTGGCTTGTGGCGAAACCGCTGCATTCGGCACTGGTAGCAAGACGGTAGGCTGCAAGCGTTGGGGTGCCGCTTGCCGAGTTATGGCTTGTTAGGGCGAGCAGCGCCGGCCGCACTCGATGACAGATTCGTAATCCTAGCGTCAGGTTCCAGTTGGCCTGGTTCTCTAGACTTGCTTACAAGGCTGGATAAGCCGTTTGTTAAGCAAACAGGAGAATCAAAGTGAGAACGTCAAAGAGATTAGTACTCGCCGCCGCCACCTTCGCTGCGCTTGGTTCTGTCGCTGGTGTGGCAAGTGCAGGTGTTACCTCGCCACGTGACCCGTTCACTGACGGCGGCCATTCCACGGGGGCTCGCGACACGTACACGGATGGTGGCCGGAGCCGCGAAAGTCAAGCCGACGCACGTTTCCTCTCCGCGCGCGCTGGGAAGTTTGACCCGCTCACGGATGGTGCACGCTCGACCGCCAGCCCCCGCGACCCGTTCACCGGCGGCAGCAACTATGCGCCCCAAGATGCGGAACCAACCGTTGCATAAGCAGTGGAATACGGAGCTTGGGACTCGGCGGGCCACAAAATCGAATCCATTGAAGGTCCGCCGCCCTTTCTAAGGCTAACTATGATGAGCAAGATTGTTCGATTTTGCGCTGCTGCGCTGTTGGCTGTGGCTACTTTGCAAGCATCTGCGGCACCCCATAGGCCGCGCGACTGCGAACCCTACTGCGGCGGTCAACACCAAGCCGACGGGAATTCATAAAACGGCAACAACAGCTGCAGAGTTGGCTATGCTGGCGGGTCCGATTACTTTGCTGCAATCGACGACGAAATGCCCAGGGTGCAATAGCAGGGGCGGATTTCGTCTCAGTTGACGACGGAGCACCACTGGTTAATGCATATGCTAATCGGGGAAATGAGAATTTCGCCTAATAAAATCCGCGAAGTGCCAGTTCGTGGTGACCGCACATTTCGCTATCCGGCGAAAGAAGCTGGATGCACAGAACCAAGGGGCCTGCCAGGCTCCGGGTCCTATGATGGCGGTCACGGACTCAAGTCGCGCTGGTGAGCGCCAGCACGTCGGCGCACCTGTCGAGAATAGCGGCCTGCTGGAGCAAGTCGGCGGCGTCATCGTGCAAGGCACTTGTATCGGCTTGCGCCATCCGTGCCTGAAACGTTGCCCGCAGCTTTGCCGCTTCGTGACGGAGTGTCTGGATGCCGGCTGAAACAGTCCAGCGAGGCCTTCTCCCATCGCGAGCACCCGGTAGCGGTGCGTCGTTCGTGGTCATGGGAGAAACGAGAATTTGATGCATATTGACCTTCAAAATTGCTATGCCTGGTTTCGCTTGGCACTGTCTCGCGAGCAGGTGTTCTGTTGCGGCAAGGAGTGGCAGCACACCGGAGGGAGCTCTCGTCGGCACCGACGAAACTCGGAGATGACGCTGCAGAAATCGCCCACGCATTGAACACAATCCCCGTGTCAGTTTGGTGTCAATCAAGTGCAGCATGGGCCCGATATTGCAGTGATTGCGGGTTAACGTTGATGCTGCGTGACGTCCAAATGTCGGTCGCTGACCACTCCGTTTTCGGGGCTGGCCACAATGACCAAGAGATAGGCCGGAAAACGCTGTTTAATTCTCAGATTAAAAACTCTTAATTCTCCATAGACTGGCGATGTAGTCCTGCTACCACCCGCGTTGCCATCCAAGCGACGCGGGTTCTTTTTTCACGCGTGGCATATAGGCTTCCAGTCCCCCAAAAGAACCTTGGCCACGAGTCCCCCGCTGACACTCCGAGCACCGCTTCGATTGGTGTTTCAAAAGTGGAACGGTCTGTTTATTTCCTATGCTCGCTTCAAATTGTCATTCGACGAAACTGTAGAAGAATCAATGCACTGGTGAGCTTGGCGTGTCTTTTGCTCAAGTCCATGGCGCCCCCCCTCAAGGGCCGACGATGCCTCCGGCCGGCCCCAATCAGGCAGGGCAGGGAACGTGAAGCTTGCCGTTGGTGTAGAGGATTTCATTTCAGCAGAGCCACGCCCGAGAACAAGTTTCAAATATGGGTCACTTCTGGCAGGAGTCTGCGATGAAAACCTTGTTGACACTGGCGTTTGCCTTCTTCCTTGGCAGTTGTGGCGGTGGTGGAGATGGTGGTGGCAGCAGTGCCACCACCCAAACTCTGTCCGTACCTCTTCTCACGGCTGTGGCAAATCTAGTGAATAACGGTATTACCGTTAAATTTTCAATCTCTGGCTCATCCGGAAATACGATAGTAACAGGCTCAGGGACCCTTACCGATGCGCCGGCCGTTGCCGCTACCTTGAACGGGGTCGCCGTCCTAAAGACAACGGAAACCGTGACAGGTACTGTAATGGTGAATGGCAATTCCGCTCCCTTGTCGCAATCAAGAATTATCTACAGAAATTCCAGCACCTTTGCTGAGGTCGTTGATGACGAAGGCAATCCTTATATTGTCTTCGGAAGTTACGGTTATCCCGAAATTGTCAGGGCTGGGGATGCGGCTACACTTGCAACCGGCACAATTTTCTCCGACAGTACGCGAGCGACGAAGACTGGTACAGTCACGCTTTCATATGCTGTTGCTGCTGATAGTGCGAGCAGCCTGCTTGTCACCTTCATCGACAGCAATTTCGATAACAGCAACAACAAGACAGCAGAAGGGCAGACAACTTTCCGGGTTGACAAAATCGGTAACATTACTTTTGTGTCCCTCAAGGCAACAGGATTTGCTGTCAATGGGCAAATACCGTTCTCGCTTGTATTTCAATAGCGTGATGAGTCGCGATTTACTGGTCTCGTCGAAACACGTGCATTGCTTCCAGGCAGCCCCACCCGAGCGCCAACGCACACGTTTTGCTGAAGTCGGATTCGAACGGTAGCCACGGAGTCAATGGACGCGTGGCAGCGAGCACCGGCCCATGGTTCATGGCGATAGTTCTCTTAGAAGGGGACGTTATGCGACTCACCTGGTTCATCCCAATCACCTTCGCAGCGATTATCAGCGGATGCGCGTCGACAGAATCCGTCAAGGAATCCAAAGAAGAAAGCGTGCATAAGGTCTATCAGGCGCCCTACGTGTCAGTGTACGACGCAACACTTGCTGCAACGAAAGCAAAGAAGCTTGAGCTTGTTGAGAGTGACAAGTCCGCTCGCTCCTCTGCGAAGCAGCGCCCCAAGAGCTCGTATCCCGCGACGCTCCATCTGCCTACATTATTATTATTTTTTATTTTCCAATGCGGTCTATCCCCACTAATCCGCAAAACGATTTCTTGAATACGGCACGCAAAGAGCGGAAGCGTGTCGAGGTGTACCTCGTGAACGGCATCAAGCTGACCGGTTCAATCGCGTCATTCGACCAGTTCGTTGTGATGCTCAGCGGGCCCGGCGGCATGCAGATTGTCTACAAGCGAGTAATATCGACCATCCAAGTGCCGACCGGTACGCGGCCATCGGGTTCAGGCGCTCGCCCCGAAGGGCGCACGAACTTCGGCGGTGAGTCGAAGGAGGGTGTTGTTGTCACGCGAGAGCGCCGTGTCACGAGGGCTGATGACGGAAACGAGTAGCTCCCTATTTCACTTTTGCAGCCTGCGAAAGCGGGTATGTTCGACCGGCACCCCAAGTGTTACACGTTCATGTCGCGTATTTTTTCTTCATTTTTGCTTTCCTCGGCATTGCTAACGAGCCAGGGCAGCCTCGCCCAGTCCTATGTCGAATGTAAGCTTCTTGACAAGGCGGAACTTCAACTGGCTCCGAAGGCGACGTTGTTGTATCTTCGATGTCGTGCGCGGCAGACTTCGTATGAAGCTGAACGAATCAAGGGCGCTTCGCAGAAGTTCAAGGACGACTTGTTGTTTGCGTGCCAGGACCAGGTGATTGCGGTCGAGCATCAGTTGCGCGTGAGTCACGGCTTCACGAGGGAGTCGCTGGCTAGAGAGAGGTGCGATTACTGAGGTCACAACCTGCGAATGGTGCAATCAATATAAACTCTCGCTGGGTCTTACTGCAGGACGGAGTTCGGCGCGCCAATTGGACGTGCCCTCCTGTAGAGTGCTGGAGCGCTCCGACAGGCTCCATGCTATGAATTGCTCTAATTTGAAATCCAGACAGACTTTTTTGCCTCGCGAGGCAAGGGTAGGCCCCGAGCCCCTCTTTCAAGACGCCAGCTTCAGTCCATCTGGTTTCAACGGTCGTGACAAAGCAGCAGCAATCCTATGGGTTCGCATGCAAATAGCACGGCATGTAATATCGCTTGCCGCTTTGGAAGCAACAGGTTGCTTCCAGCGTGCTGCTGCCAATGGGCCGGTTCTTTATCGGAACG
>NZ_JBIUHC010000163.1:0-22246 GCF_044627735.1 Cupriavidus sp. CuC1
TAACGGCAAGAAGCGTCCGCTGGGAATTCCATGTATGCGGTGCCGGGCGATGCAGGCTTTATGGAAGCTCGCTCTGGAACCCGTCGCGGAGACCCTGGCAGACGCCAATTCCTACGGCTTTCGGCCCGAACGCTCGACCGCCGATGCCATCGAACAGTGCTTCAAGGTTCTGGCCAAGCGTGCCTCGCCAGAATGGATTCTGGAGGGTGACATTCGAGGTTGTTTCGACAACTTCAGTCATTCCTGGTTCCTGGAGAACATACCGATGGATAAGGGGGTTCTGCGCAAGTGGCTTCAGGCCGGATATATCGATGAGGGAACCCTGTTCGAGTCGTGGGCGGGTACACCCCAAGGGGGTGTCATCTCGCCCGTGATCGCGAATATGGCGCTGGATGGGCTTGAAGCAGCAGTTCATGCAAGTGTGGGAACATCCAAACTTGCTCGCAGCAAGGCTCAACTCAACGTCGTCCGCTATGCCGATGACTTTGTGGTGACTGGCGTATCGAAAGATGTGCTGGAATCCCGGGTGCTTCCCGCGGTTAGGCAGTTTATGGCCGCCCGAGGCCTGGAACTCTCGGAAGAGAAGACCAGAATCACCAACATAGTGGAGGGTTTCGATTTCCTTGGCCAGAACGTGCGCAAGTACGGCGGCAAACTGCTGACCAAGCCAGCGAGGAAAAGTATCAAATCGCTGCTGGACAAGGCCAGGGAAGTCATCAAAGGCAACGCGAGTGCCACCCAAGAGGTGTTGATCCGTAGGCTGAACCCGATCATTCGGGGATGGGCTATGTATCATCGCCACGTCGTGGCAAAAGCGACCTTCTCTTCGATAGACTCGCACATCTGGCACCTGCTCTGGAAGTGGGCAAGACGTAGGCACCCCACGAAAGGAGCCCGGTGGGTCAGGCAACGGTACTTCCGGCGAGACGGACACCGGTCCTGGGACTTTGCGACGAAGGGTTCAACCGAGGGTGACACCTGCGGCCTGCAACTCTTCCGCGCAACGACGGTCGCGATTCAGCGCCACGTCAAAATCCGGGGACTGGCCAATCCATTTGATCCAGCATGGGACATCTACCTTGCCCGCCGTCGATCCGCGAAACGCTCCGTCGGGCTGCCCGGTGCCATCCAATGGCGCTGAAGGAATGGCTTGAGCCGGATGCGGGGCGACTCGCACGTCCGGTTCTTAGGGGGCGGCGGCGCAGTAATGCGTCGCTGCTACCCGACCAAGTACGAGAATCCGGTGGACCCGGTGATCGACCAGCTATTGCGCGCCGGCATGGAACCCGTTCAAACGATTATCCTGAGCCACAGTCACTGGGATCATGCCAGCGGCATTAGCGACTTCCCGAATGCCACGGTGCTGGTGCATCCGGCGGAGCTGTCGGTGATCAGGCGCCCTACCGCTGGCGTCGGCGGCAGCTGGCCCTCGCAAGTCAGCGCGCAATCGATCAAATGGAAAAGCTTGGCATTCGAACCGGTGTCATACAAAGGGTTCGCGAACAGCCGGGATCTCTATGGAGACGGCACGGTCGTGCTCGTTCCTCTTCTCGGTCATACCCCCGGTTCGATCGGCATGTTCATCTCTGTCGACTCCGGAGCACAGTACTTCCTGGTGGGCGATGCAGTCTGGAATGCGAAGGCATTGAAGCTTGGCAGCCCGAAGTTCTGGGCAGCACGCTGGTTGGTGGATGGCGACATTGAACAAACCCAGGATGCCGTGGATCAGATTCGCGCGCTGGCGGGCAGGCATCCGGATATTGTCGTGGTTCCGGCGCACGATGGGCCGGTACAGACGTCACTGGGATACTTCCCAGCCTGGGTGGAATGAGGTGACGTTCAGGCCGGCGCCTTCCCCATTCCGTGCAGACTCTCCTGACGCCCGCATCAGGCACTGCTGACCGACTCGATGGCCAATGCCAGCTTGGCCACCGCAGGCCCGATCTCCTCCTCGCTGACCCCGCCGTAGCCCAGCACTAGGCCGTTGCGCGAGCGCAGGGGATTGGCGTAGTAGGACGACAGAGGGCGCGCCACGATCCCGTTGGCCAGCGCGCAACGGGATACCAGGTGATCGTTGGCCCGACGCAGCAGGACGGTGAGGTGCAGCCCGGTATCGGTGCCGACGATATCGATCTCGCCGTCCAGCCGGCGCTGCAATTCGTGCGTCAGGAGGGCCTGGCGCTCGCCATAGATCTTGCGCATGCGCCGGATATGGGCGGCGTAATGCCCGTCCGCGATGAACAGCGCTAGCGCGGTCTGAATCTGCAGTTGCCCACCGCGATACAGCTCGGAGTGCGCTACGGCGAAGGCATCCACCAGTGACGGCGGCAGGATCAGGAAGCCAAGCCGCAGGCCGGGGTACAGCACCTTGGAGAAGCTGCCCACGTAAATGGTGTTGCGATGGGGATCGAGGCCCTGCAGCGACGGCTGGGGCGCGCCGTGGTAGCGGAACTCGCTGTCGTAGTCGTCCTCGATGATCCAGGCGTCGTGGCGATGCGCGAGCTCCGTCAACAAGCGCCGGCGCGCCAGGCTCATCACCACGCCGCTGGGATACTGGTGCGACGGGGTCACGAAGATGAGCTTGGGCGCGGTTTGCGGTGCGGCGGAAGGCTGCATGCCCTGCGCGTCCACCGGCACCGCCTCGACCTTCAGGCCCGCGGCGCGAAACACGCTGCGCGCGCCCCAGTAGCCGGGGTCTTCCACCCACACCACATCGTCCGGATCGGCGAGCAAGCGGGCGCACAGATCGATGGCCTGGTGGCTGCCCTGCGTCACCACGATCTGCTCGGGCGAGCAGTCGACGCCGCGCGCGAGCGCCAGGTATTGCGCCAGCGCGCGCTTGAGCGGCGGGCAGCCGTGCCGCGTGCCATAGCCCAGCTGTTCCTGGCAGGCGGCTTTCCAGACCTGCGTGATCAGGCGCTGCCATGTCGCGCGCGGGAACTGCCGGACATCCGGAATGCCCAGCACGAACGAGCCAACCTGCCGGTCCGATGCGCCGGCGCCATCGAGCAACTCGCGGGCTCTGGCAGACAAGCGCGATGCCTCGCGTAGCGGCGCGATCTCGCTCGCCTGGCTCAAGCCGAACACACGCTCGCGCAGCGCGGGATCGGGCGGGGCGTTGCCGACGTAGGTGCCACTGCCGCCCTGTGTCAGCGTATAGCCCTCCTCGGTGAGGCGCTCATACGCATACAGGACCGTGTTGCGGGCGATGCTCAGGCCTTTGGCAACCTCGCGTGTCGGCGGCAAGCGCGTACCGGCGGACAACTGGCCCGCAAGAATCGCGCCGCGGATGTCGTCAAACAACTGCCGGTTTAAGGGAAGGCCCGGGAGGCCCGATCGGTCGGGTTGAGCCCAGTGACTGCGCCCGAGAAGCCAGTCGATTAGTGGCGTCTCTTTCAAAGTCTTCGCTCCCTCTTGCTCGTTGAGCCTTGACTCTGGGCTGGTGACTACCGGCATCACCCTGCGTACAGCACCTTGTAACGTACGCTACAAAAAACTTCACAGCGTTGAGTCAGGCATTGCATTGACAGACGATACACGCAGCCTTGGCAAGGCGAAACCGAGGGTTTATACGCGCTTTGACCTGGCTACCAAGATGATATTCTCCGTTTTGTTTCAAGCACTGTAATGTTTATTACACCACGTTGGCGTGCGGCAGTGCCTCACATGCCACTTTTCGGAGAGCGCTTGGCCAACGCATCAATCAGGGAAATGCTGGCAGGCCAAGCCGCCGGATTCACCGCGTCGGAGTTGAAGGTGGTGGAAACGCTGCTCGCCTGCTATCCGAGTGCCGCGCTGACATCCATCTCGAGCCTCGCGGCGCAAGCGGGGGTCAGCGACCCGACGGTGTACCGGCTGGTCGTGAAGCTTGGCTTCGACGGCTACCCGTCGTTTCAGCGAGCGCTTCTCGCGGAGGTCGACGAGGCGATGAACTCGCCGCTCTCCCGGCTTGGCGCGCTGGGCACCATGGCACCGGGAGAGGACTTCCAGAAGAACTCGCTGGCAAGCCTGGCGATGTCGGTTGAGCGCGTGGCGCAGTGCGCGGCGCCGGATGACTTCAATGCCGCCGTCGAACTGCTTGGCCATGCGCGGTCCGCCGTGTTCTGCACCGGCGGACGGTCGAGCTTGTTTCTGGCCTCTCGGCTTGCCTCGCACCTGACGCATATCCGGCCCAAGGTCCGTCTCGTCGAGCCTGCCCTGGAGCGCGCGAACGAGGTGCTGGTCGACATCGGGCCAAACGATGCGCTGGTTGTCTTCGATTACCGCCGCTATCAGAAAAGCGTGATCGACTTTGCGGCGGCGGCGCATCGTCTCGGCGCAAGGATCATTCTGTTTACCGACGAGTGGAAGTCGCCGATTGCCAGCTTCGCCACGGCCACGTTAAGCAGTTTTGTACAGACCGACTCGCCGTTCGACACCAAGGTACCCGCGCTGGCGCAATGCGAGACGTTGATTGCCGCGCTCATTGCCCGCTATCCCGAAGCAGCAAAGCTCCGGCTCGAAGCCATCGAGGCGATGCGCAGATCTGCCACGCCCGAAGGCGCACCCATTGATTTCTAATTTCTAGAATGTCTTTCCTTTCAGGAGAATGATGAAATGGCCACTCAGCACTTTTCATTGATGCGCCGCGGCAGCCCGCTGGCCGTCGCGCTCGCCCTGCTAAGCGCATGCTCGACGCAGACCGGCGTGTCTTCAGCCCCGCCGGCTACTACCGTCCCCGCGGCGACTGCCCTGCCCCCGGCCCCGGAGGTGTCGTCCGGCTACCGGCAGGGCATGACGACCGCTTACGCCGACAAGCACATGGCCGCGGCCGCCAATCCTCTGGCCACCGAAGCCGGCCGCAAGATCCTGCGCGCGGGCGGCACGGCCATCGATGCGGCCGTTGCCATGCAGGCCGTGCTGACGCTGGTGGAACCGCAAGCCACCGGCATCGGCGGCGGCGCCTTCATCATGTACTGGGACGGCAAGCGCGTGCAGGCCTATGACGGTCGCGAGACCGCGCCCGCCGGTGCCGACGAGAACCTGTTCATGCGCCCCGACGGCAAGCCCATGAGCTTCAGCGAAGGGCAGATCGGCGGGCGCTCGGTGGGCACCCCCGGCGTGTTGCGCGCGCTGGAGCTGGCGCATCGCCAACACGGCAAGCTACCCTGGGCCAAGCTGTTCGAGCCGGCCATCGCGCTGGCCGAGCAGGGTTTCCCGATTTCGCCGCGCCTCTATACGCAGATCGCCGCCGACAAGTTCCTCCCGGCCTCGCCCGAGATGGCGGCCTACTTCCTGACGTCGGACGGCAAGCCCAAGCCCGTCGGCACCATGCTGAAGAATCCGGCGCTGGCCAAGACGCTGCGCGAGATCGCTCACCGCGGGCCGAACGTGCTCTATACCGGCCCCATTGCCAGCGAGATCGTCAAGCAGGTCAACGGCAGCGCCAATCCGGGCTCGCTGTCGCTGGTGGACCTGAAAGATTACCGCGCCAAGGAGCGCGCGCCCATTTGCAGCGATTACAAGCGCTGGACGATCTGCGGCATGCCGCCGCCTTCGTCAGGCGGCATCGCGATCGCGCAGATGCTCGGCTCCTTGCAGGCGCTGGAGGCCAGGAACCCGAAATACGCGCTCGCCGCGCTGAAGCCTAAACAGGTAGCAACGCCTGCCGGTGTCGAGCCGGGTATCGACGCCGTGCACGCGATTTCCGAGGCCGGGCGCCTGGCCTATGCCGACCGCGGGCTCTATGTGGCGGACTCGGATTTCGTGCCAGTCAATGTGGCGGGGCTGCTGAGCCGCGACTACCTGGCAAGTCGCGCTAGCCTGATCGGCGATGAGAGCATGGACAAGGCGCAGGCCGGCGTGCCACCCGGAACCAGTCTCGCGCTGGCGCCGGACCGCTCGCCGCCGCGCGTGTCCACCTCGCAGATCGTCGCGGTGGATAACACGGGCGGCGCGATTTCCATGACGACCACCGTGGAGAGCTACTTCGGCTCGCACCTGATGGTGCGCGGCTTCGTGCTGAACAACCAGCTCACCGACTTCTCCTTCACGCCGAGCGAGAACGGCAAGCCCGTCGCCAACCGGGTGCAGGCCGGCAAGCGTCCGCGCTCGTCGATGGCACCCACGCTGGTGTTCGACCGCGAGAGCGGCAAGCTGGTCGCAACCGTGGGCTCGCCCGGCGGCTCGCAGATCATCGAGTACGTGTCCAAGACGCTGGTGGGCCTGCTGGACTGGAACATGGACGTGCAGGCGGCCATCAACATGCCCAACTTCGGCAGCCGCAACGGACCGACGGAAGTGGAAGCCGGCCTCGTCAGCCCAGCCCTGGTGCAGGGCCTGAAAGACCGTGGGCATGAGGTCGCGCAGATCGAGATGACCAGCGGCACGCAGGCCATCATGCGCCGCCAGCGCCCCGATGGCACGTGGGCCTGGGCCGGCGGCGCCGACCCGCGCCGCGAGGGGGTGGCACTGGGGGATTAAGCGCGGTTGTGCGATGGTGCCTTCGGTGCTTTCGGAGCGCCGGGACTGCGATGCAGAAGGCCGGCCCTAGGGCCGGCCTCCTGCGTTGCGGCTGGCCAGCCGTTACTCGTAGGAGAAGAAGCTGCCGAGCTTGTCCATGCGTTCGAGCGCCATGCCCGCGCCCCGCACCACGCAGGTCAGCGGGTCATCGGCCACCAGGACCGGCAGGCCGGTTTCCTCGGCCAGCAGGCGATCCAGTTCGCTTAGCAGCGCCCCGCCGCCGGTGAGCATCATGCCGCGCTCGGCGATATCGGCGCCGAGTTCCGGCGGGGTCTGCTCCAGCGCGATCTTGACCGCCGACACGATCTGGTTAAGTGGTTCGGTCAGCGCTTCCAGGATTTCGTTGGACGACACCGTGAACGCGCGCGGGATACCTTCAGACAGGTTGCGGCCCTTGACCTCCATTTCGCGGATGTCGGAACCCGGGAACGCCGAGCCGATTGTCTTCTTGATGGCCTCGGCGGTCTGCTCGCCGATCAACATGCCGTAATTGCGCCGGATGTAGTTGACGATGGCCTCGTCGAACCTGTCCCCGCCCACGCGGATGGAGCCCTTGTAGACCATGCCGCCCAGTGAGATGACGCCGACCTCGGTCGTACCGCCGCCGACATCCACCACCATCGAGCCGGACGGCTCCGACACCGGCAGCCCCGCGCCGAGCGCGGCCGCCATGGGCTCCTCGATCAGGTAGACCTGGCTGGCGCCGGCGGCCAGCGCGGATTCGCGGATGGCGCGGCGCTCGACCTGGGTCGAGCCGCACGGCACGCAGATGATCATGCGGGGTGACGGCCGCAGCAGCTTGGTGTCGTGCACCATCTTGATGAACTGCTTGAGCATCTGCTCGGTGACCCGGAAGTCGGCGATCACGCCGTCTTTCATCGGGCGGATGGCCTCGATATTGCCCGGTACCTTGCCCAGCATCTGCTTGGCTTCCTTGCCCACCGCCTCGATGGTCTTCTTGGGATTGGGACCACCCTGCTGACGGATCGCGACGACCGAGGGTTCGTCCAGGACGATGCCCTTGTCGCGCATATAGATCAGAGTGTTGGCAGTGCCGAGGTCGATCGCGAGATCGTTGGAAAAGTAGCTACGGAGAAATCCAAACATCAGGAAACTTTCATCTGGTGGTTCGCAAGCATGCGAACCGGCGGGCGCCACTTCTGGCGACCAGCAGGCTATGAATAGCGACGCGTGCAGAAGGCCTTCACGCGTCACGCGTCGAGCGCAGCGGCCTTCGGCGGTGGCCGGCGCTCCGTCGATTGGTGTGAGCGGCAGAACTCGGTGACGGCCATAGCCACATGGCTCAATGGCGAAATCGACCACCTGGCAACCGCTGTATAACGCACATATCTGAAAGCGCGCCAGGATCACAAAAAAGCCTGGCGAGCCTCAACCGGAACATCCCTTGGCTCGGGGAGTGGCGTGAGCCGTACTTGCGCCACTCCGGGGCGTGAGCTGGATGTTCACCGGGAACGAATGATACCTTGCGGCAAGGTCTTCCTGCCCGAAAACGGCGTCCGTCAGCCCGTGGCGCAAGCCGTGAGGTTGAAGGCCGGTCCGTGGGCCGGCCTTCTCTTCTTTCTCAATGCGGCTGCGGCCACACGTCCCGCAAGCAACCCAGCAACACCTCGAACGCCGGCCCTATCGCCTCCTCCGGCACGCACGCATACCCAAGCAGCAATCCCCGCTGCACTGCATCCCCCAGAAAATAGCGGGACAGCGGCCGCACCAGGATGCCGCGGCGCCCGGCCTCCTCCGCAATCGCGACATCGTCCGCGCCGTCCGGCAGGCAGAGCACCAGGTGCAAGCCGGCATTGCTGCCATACCGGTGCAGCGCGCCGGGCCCGAGGTAGCGCTCGATCAGCCCCGCCAGGATGGCGCGGCGGCGGCCGTACAGCAGCCGCATGCGGCGGATATGCGCGGCATAGTCGCCGGCCTGCATGAACTCGGCCACAGTGGCTTGCGTCATCAGGTGGCCAGCCCGGTACAGCTCGGAATGCGCGGTCTGGAAGGCGCCGGCCAGCGCGCGCGGCAACACCATATAACCCATGCGCAGGCCGGGGAACAAGGTCTTGCTGAAGGTGCCGATATAGATCACCGGCGCTTCCGGCTCCATGCCTTGCAACGACGGAATGGGCTGGCCGGAGAAACGGAACTCGCTGTCATAGTCGTCTTCGACGATCCAGCTGCCCTGGCGCCGGGCGTACTCGAGCAAGGCGCGCCGGCGCATCAGGCTCATGACGGCGCCGAGCGGATACTGGTGCGATGGCGTGACGAAGATAAAGCGCGGTGGCTGGCCTGCATCATTCTCCGCCGGTATCGTCAGCCCTTCTTCATCGACCGGTACGGGCATCATGCGGATGCCGTTCATCTGCAGCAAGCCGCGAATCCCCCAGTAGCTCGGCTCTTCCACCCACGCTTGCTCGCCCGACATGCCAAGCATGCGCACCAGCAGGTCGATGCCCTGGTGAATGCCTTCGGTGATCAGCACCTGGGAGGCGTCGCATTGCACCGATCGCGCCACCCGCAAATGGGCCGCCACGGCTTCGCGCAGCGCAGGCAAGCCGCCGCCATGGCAATAGCTGAGCCGCTCGGGCGGCGGATTGCGCCACAGGCGCGCGGCGATCTGCGCATAGCGCTGGTGCGGGAAACGCGTCACATCCGGCACGCCCGGCATGAAGGCGCCCCACTGCGAGGGCGACGCCGAGGCATTGGCCAGCAATTCCAGGCCACGCGGCGACAGGCCGGGCATGGCCCGGCCTTGCGCGCTGCTGCTTTCGCTGGCCTTGGCATTGAGATAGGCCTCCGGCGCGGTGGCGGCCACAAAGGTGCCGCTGCCGGTGCGGGCATGCACATAGCCCTCGGCCAGCAACTGCTCATACGCAAACATCACCGTGTTTCTTGACATGCCAAGCTCGGACGCAAGATCGCGCGACGGCGGCAGGCGGGTCTGGGGGCCAAGGCTGCCATCCAGGATGGCCCCGCGGATGCACTCGTAAAGACTGCGATTCAACGGTTTCACAAGCGCTGCGGGACCGTCCGGACCCAGGCGCTGGAGCAGCAAGTCGCCACAGATCGATCTCAATTGGCACCATCAGATATGTGAATGCGGTACTGGATTGTAGTGCCAAAGGAAGTTGAAATGCACTGCATCGTTGCGATCGGGAGCGATCGACACCCAGCGACATTCGAATCCGGCCGGCAAGCGCCGGCCTGGCCATATCAAGCACCACGGAGAGCCCATGAAGAACCTCGAACTGAATCAGCGCCGCGCCCTTGCCACCCCCCGCGGCGTCGGCGTGATGTGCGACTTCTACGCAGACCGAGCGGACAACGCCACGCTCTGGGATGTGGAGGGCCGCGAATACACCGACTTTGCCTGCGGCATCGCCGTGCTCAACACCGGCCATCGCCATCCGCGCGTGATACAGGCGGTGATGGCGCAGCTCAAGCGCTTCACGCATACCGCCTACCAGATCGTGCCTTACGAGAGCTACGTGGCGCTGGCCGAGCGCATCAACGCCCTGGTGCCGATCGATGGGCTGAAGAAGACCGCGCTGTTTACCACTGGCGCCGAGGCCGTGGAGAACGCGGTCAAGATCGCCCGCGCGCATACCGGGCGCCCCGGCGTCATCGCATTCTCCGGCGGCTTCCATGGCCGCACCCTGCTTGGCATGGCGCTGACCGGCAAGGTGGCGCCGTACAAGGTCGGCTTCGGGCCGTTCCCGTCCGACATCTATCACGCGCCGTTCCCGTGCGAGCTGCATGGCGTCGGCACCGAGCAATCCATCCACGCGCTGGAGTCGCTGTTCAAGACGGATATCGACCCGCAGCGGGTTGCGGCCATCATCATCGAACCGGTCCAGGGTGAAGGCGGCTTCCACCCGGCACCGGTGGATTTCATGCAAAAGCTGCGCGCGCTGTGCGACAAGCACGGCATCCTGCTGATCGCGGATGAGGTGCAAACCGGTTTCGGCCGCACCGGCAAGCTCTTTGCCATGTCGCACTACCCGGTGCAGCCCGATCTCATCACCATGGCCAAGAGCCTGGCGGGCGGCATGCCGCTGTCGGCCGTCTGCGGCCGCGCCAGCATCATGGACGCGCCGCTCCCCGGCGGCCTGGGCGGCACCTACGCCGGCAACCCGCTGGCGGTGGCTGCGGCTCACGCGGTGATCGAGACCATCGAAGAAGAACGGCTGTGCGAGCGCGCCACCGCGCTTGGCGTGCAACTGAAGGCCATGCTGCAAGCAGCGAGCAACACCTGCCCGGCGATTGCCGACATCCGCGGGCTTGGCTCCATGATCGCGGTGGAGTTCCACGATCCGGCCACCGGGCAGCCCAGCGCTGAACTCGCCAAGCGGGTGCAGCAGCGCGCCATGGAGGCCGGCCTGATCCTGCTGACCTGCGGCACGCATGGCAACACCATCCGCTTCCTCTACCCCCTCACCATCCCGCAACCGCAGTTCGACGCAGCACTGGCGGTGCTGGCGAAGGTGCTTGCCGGCCTCGCCGCATGAACGCGGACACCAAGGGAAACACCATGCAATTGCAACGACCCGAGCTGCTGCGCAGCGCCTGCCTGATCGATGGCGAATGGACCGGCGCCGCTAGTGGCGATGTATTGGCGGTGCACAACCCGGCTACACACGATGTGGTCGGCACCGTCCCGAGCTGCGGCGCGGCCGAAACGCGGCAAGCCGTGGACGCCGCGGCGCGCGCGCTGCCGGCCTGGCGCGACCTGACCGGCAAGGCCCGCGCCGCGGTGCTGCGCCGCTGGGCCGACCTGATGCTGGCGCACCAGGAAGACCTGGCGCAGCTCATGACCGCCGAGCAGGGCAAGCCGCTGGCGGAGGCGCGTGGCGAAGTCGCCTACGCGGCCTCCTTCCTCGAATGGTTCGGCGAAGAAGCCAAGCGGGTGGACGGCGACGTACTGCCCAGCCCGCGCGCCGGCCAGAAGCTGCTGGTCCTGCGCCAGCCGGTGGGCGTGTGCGCGGCGATCACGCCCTGGAACTTCCCGGCGGCCATGATCACCCGCAAGGCCGGCCCGGCACTGGCCGCCGGCTGCACCATGATCGTGAAGCCTGCCGAGCAAACCCCGCTGACCGCACTGGCGCTGGCCGCGCTCGCCGAACAAGCCGGCGTGCCCCGCGGCGTGCTGCAGGTGGTCACCGGCGACCCGGTCCAGATCGGCGGCGTGCTGTGCGAGAGCCCGGTGGTGCGAAAGCTGAGCTTCACCGGCTCGACCGCCATCGGAAAACTGCTGATGGCGCAATGCGCCGGCACGGTCAAGAAGCTCTCGCTGGAACTCGGCGGCAATGCGCCGCTGATCGTGTTCGAGGACGCCGACCTCGACCGCGCGGTGGACGGCATCCTGGCCTCGAAATTCCTCAACAGCGGCCAGACCTGCGTCTGCGCCAACCGCATCTACGTGCACGACGCGGTGTACGACGAGGTGGCACGCCGGCTGGTGCACGCGGTGAGCGCCCTGCGTCCCGGGCACGGCATCGACAACGATGTCACGCAAGGCCCCTTGATCGACGCCGATGCCGTCGCCAAGGTGGAAAGCCATATCGCAGATGCGCTCGCCCATGGCGCACGCGTGCTGACCGGGGGCAAGCGCCATGCGCTTGGCGGCACCTTCTTCGAGCCCACGGTCGTGGCTGGCGCCACCGCTGCCATGCGCGTCGCGCGCGAGGAAACCTTCGGGCCGCTGGCACCGTTGTTCCGCTTCAAGGACGACCAGGAAGTCATCGCCATGGCCAACGACACCGAGTCCGGCCTCGCCGCTTACTTCTTCTCCAGGGACATGGCGCGGGTGTGGCGCGTGGCCGAAGCGCTGGAATACGGCATGGTCGGCATCAACACAGGGCTGATCTCCAACGAGGTGGCGCCGTTCGGCGGCGTCAAGCAATCCGGCCTCGGGCGCGAAGGTTCCAGCTACGGCATCGACGAGTACCTGGAGATGAAATACCTCTGCCTGGAACTCGGCTGATCGACCGGCAGAGCCGGCGCCTATG
Source organism: Cupriavidus sp. CuC1 (assembly GCF_044627735.1). Taxonomy (NCBI): domain Bacteria; kingdom Pseudomonadati; phylum Pseudomonadota; class Betaproteobacteria; order Burkholderiales; family Burkholderiaceae; genus Cupriavidus; species Cupriavidus sp. CuC1. The sequence continues at coordinate 12,519 of NZ_JBIUHC010000163.1, forward strand.
TCCGCGTGGACCGCCCGCGAGGCGGTTCCATCGACTAATCCCGATTGGCTCTTATTTACGCGCCGGATGTTCCTTATGCTAGCTAAACCCAATGAGCCGGGCCTTTTAACGCTAGAAGGCCATTCATTGCGTTAGCCATTCAACGAGGAGAGAACATGTCGAATACCGGTAGCGCCCTGCGCGAAGTCGATAGCCTGTTGGTCCCTGCCACCCATGCCGAAAGCGCGCCGGCCGCAGATGCGCCGGGCAAGGTGCAGGAACGCCTGAAGAAGGCAAAGAAGAAAATCGCGGACGTGCAATACGTAGTCGTGGAAAAGAGCCGGCACACGGCGCGCGTCGCGGACGACTACGTGCATGAAAGCCCCTGGACGGCCATCGGTGTGGCTGCCGCTGTGGGCGTGCTGATCGGCTGGCTGATCGACCGGCGCTAAATCCCCGGCGCCACACGCCAAGGTATCCGCCCGGGCCGCCAACCACCTCGTCCCGGGCGCCATCCCTGCAGCAGTCCCTCTCAGCAATCCCTACAGCATCCCGCAGTCGCTCGATTCCGCAGCCTTGCCCATCAGCATCAACTGCGGGTCCGGCACATGGCTGATAAACGACCATAGCTCATCGATCAGCGGCTTCGTGCTGGCCGCCGAGCGGTACAGGCGGATGTCGAGGCTGGTTGCCCACGAGGCAGGCCCTGCCACCACCAGCTTGCCCTCTTTCAGCTCGTCGCTGACGCAGCTCTCGGGCAACCAGCCCACGCCGTGCCCGGCGACGACCATGGCCTTAAGGGCCTCCGACATATGCGTCTCGAAACAACGCTGCAAGCCGTACGGCTCCGGGGCATTAAGCAGGATCATCTCGACCACGTTGCCAAGGAACGCGCCGGATGAGTAGGCCATGAAGGGCAAGGGCTTGGCGCTCGTGCCCGGCAGCCGGAAGATCGGCTGTCCGTGCTTGTCCGGCGCCGAGAACGGGAGGATCCGCTCGACACCCAGCATCAGGAACGGGAAGCCGTTCGGGTCAAGCAGGATCGGCAATTGCTGATGGTGGTAGCCCAGCAGGATGTCGCAATTGTCATCCACCAGTTGCTGCACGCCCTCTGGCACGTTCACCGCATGCACGCAGGCGCTCAGGGACCCGAAGCGCTCGTGCAGGTACTTGAGCCAGGTCGGGAAGAAGGTAAAGACCAGGGTGTGGGCCACCGAGAATCGAATGACCTTGTCGCTCTCGGCAAGGGGCTGGCGGCTGCTCAGCAGTGCGCGTGCGGCATAAGCGTCACGCAGCAGGTCGGCGGCAAGCCGGCGGAACAGCCAGCCAGCCGTGGTCAACGTGGCCGGATGCACGCTGCGATCCACCAGGCTGGCGCCAAGCCACTCCTCAAGGGCCATGATACGGCGACTGAACGCCGACTGGGTGATATGCCGGTCGCCTGCCGCGCGCGAAAAACTGCGCGTTTCAGCCAAGCACAGGAAGTCTTCAAGCCACTTGGTTTCCATAATGGAATGTACTCAACATCAGGGGGGACGCGCTGTCTATAGCACATCATACGGCAACGCGGTGCTGCACAAATCGGTGGAACCCCGATAGCACCATGAATATTTTGCGCCGCATTATTCCGAATTTGCAACGTCCCTCCCCGGCCTCCCGTGGCTAGCGAAAGGCCTAGGTACTCGCTTAGTACTTCCAGAAGATCTTCTGCAGTTCCTTGGTGTCGTTGGTCTTGGTCAGTGCCAGCGCCATCAGGATGCGTGCCTTCTGCGGCAACTGGTCGTCGGTGACCAGCCAGTCGTACTTGTCGTCCGGTTGCTCGGCATTGCGGACCACCACGCCGCTGCCGGTGCGCGAGGCGCGCACGATCTGCACGCCCTTGGCGCGGGCGGCCTTGAGCGGCTCGACCATGTAGTCGCCCACGCTGCCGTTGCCGGTGGCGGCATAGACGATGGCCTTGGCGCCGTTCTTCACCGCCGCATCGACGCTGGCCGGGTTGACGTTGCCGTAGGCGTACACCACGGCCACTTCAGGCAGCTTGTCGATCTTGTCGATGTCCCATTCGGTCTGCATGGTATGCGGGCGCGCCGGCAGGCGGTAGTACAGCGTGCGGCCCTCCACCACGTAGCCAAGCGGGCCAAACGGCGAGCGGAAGGTCTCGATCTTGAAGGTGTTGGTCTTGGTGACATCGCGCCCGGTATGGATCTCGTCGTTCAGCACCGCCAGCGTGCCCTTGCCCCTGGACTCCGGGCTGGACGCCACCAGCACCGCGTCGTACAGGTTGAGCGCGCCGTCAGCGCCCAGCGCCGTGCCCGGGCGCATCGACCCCACCACCACGACCGGCTTGTCGCTCTTCAGCGTGAGGTTGAGGAAGTAGGTGGTTTCCTCGATGGTATCGGTGCCGTGGGTAATCACGATGCCGTCCACGTCCGGCTGCTTGAGCAGCTCCGAGACGCGCTTGCCCAGCTTGAGCAGGCGCTCATTGTTGAAGCTCTCCGAGCCGATCTGGAAGACCTGCTCGCCCTTGACATTGGCTACCTTGGAGATCTCCGGCACCGAGGCGATGATCTTGTCCACCGGCACCACGGCCGACTGGTAGGCCGCGGTGTTGGTGGCGGCGGCGCCCGCGCCGGCAATGGTGCCGCCGGTGCCGATGATCACGATATTGGCCTTGCGGGCTTCGCTGGGTGCGCCGGCCTGGGTAGGCGCGCCAGACGGGGAAGCAGAGGGAGCAAGCTGGGCATGGGCAACACCGGTGGTCAGGCTGGCGGCAAGCAACAAGGCGCTGAGGGTGTTGAGACGTGCAAAACGCTTCATAGGTTTCTCCATGCGTTGGATATCAGGCGCTCGATTGGGGCACGCCAAATAGTGATGATAGATGATGAGCGGGCGATGATACGGGAACCAAAACACGCCCGTATCCGTATAAGCCCTGATATTGCGATGCAAAATTCGCGACGAAGTATTCGGAAAAATCATCACCCTGCGCGGTATCCCGCCTGCTGCGCTCAGGTCTCTCTTTACGCCTTGCCGATAGCGCGGATGCTGCATGAGTAATTCGCGGCACGCCATGACAAATTCGCATCATGGTCGCTACCTGTCGACGGATTACCTAGAGTCAACTCCTCCCTGATGTCAATTTGCGAGGAGCAATTCAATGACCGCTGGAACCTTTAGAACCGAACATGACCTGCTGGGCGACCGCGAGGTCCCGGCCGATGTCTACTACGGTGTACACACGCTGCGCGCGGTGGAAAACTTCCCGATCACGGGCACCCCGATCTCCATCTACCCGGAACTCATCAAGGCGCTGGCCTATATCAAGCAGGCGGCCGCGCTGGCCAACCACGAACTGGGCCTGCTCGACGAGCCCCGTTGCGATGCCATCGTCGCGGCCTGCGCGGAACTGCTTGGCGGCAAGCTGCACGATCAGTTTGTCGTCGACGTGATCCAGGGCGGCGCCGGCACCTCGACCAACATGAACGCCAACGAGGTCATCGCCAACCGCGCGCTGGAACTGATGGGGCACAACAAGGGCGAGTACCAGTACCTGCACCCGAATGAGCAGGTCAACATTGGCCAGAGCACCAACGACGTCTACCCGTCCGCCCTCAAGATCGCCACCTGGTTCGGCATCCTGGGCCTGGTGGATGCCATGGGCGTGCTGCGGGCCGCCTTCGAGCGCAAGGCCGAAGAGTTCAAGCATGTCCTGAAGATGGGCCGCACCCAGTTGCAGGACGCCGTGCCGATGACGCTGGGGCAGGAGTTCAGCACCTACGCCGTGATGCTCGGCGAGGACGAGGAGCGGCTGCGTGAAGCCGCCCTGCTGATCTGCGAGATCAACATGGGCGCCACCGCGATTGGCACCGGCATCACGGCGCATCCCGACTACGCGCCGCTGATCCTCAAGCGGCTCAAGGAGATTACCGGCATCCCGCTGATGACCGCGCCGAACCTGATCGAGGCCACGCAGGACTGCGGCTCCTTTGTGCAGCTCTCCGGCGTGCTCAAGCGGGTAGCGGTCAAGCTCTCCAAGACCTGCAACGACCTGCGGCTGCTGTCCAGCGGCCCGCGCGCCGGCCTGGGCGAGATCAACCTGCCGGCGATGCAGGCAGGGTCCAGCATCATGCCCGGCAAAGTGAATCCGGTCATCCCGGAGGTGGTCAACCAGATCGCATTCGAGGTCATCGGCAACGACATCACGGTCAGCTTCGCGGCCGAAGCCGGCCAGCTGCAGTTGAATGCCTTCGAGCCGATCATCGCGCACAGCCTGTTCAAGAGCGTGAGCCATCTGCGCAACGGCTGCCTGACGCTGGCCGAGCGCTGCGTCAAAGGCATCACCGCCAACGAAGAGCGCCTGCGGGCCTCGGTCGAGAACTCCATCGGCATCGTGACGGCCCTGAACCCGTACATCGGCTATGCCAACGCCACCGCCGTTGCGCAGGAGGCCCATGCCACCGGCGGCAGCGTGTACGAGATCGTGCTGCAAAAGGGCTTGCTGACCCGGGAGGAACTGGACCAGATCCTGCGCCCGGAAGTGCTGACGCAGCCGACCCCGCTGAGCCTGGCTCCCCGCGCACGCTGATCCGGGGGGCAAGGCGTGCCCGGCGCCAGACACGGCCCCGCCGGGTCCGCCCTGCCCCGATATCGACGGTCAGACCAGGATCTGGCCGCAACCGCTGGAGACAACGCATCATGAAGGCAAACAAGCTCACTACCCGGATCATGATCGCCATGGTCCTGGGCATCATCACCGGCTATCTCTGCAACCGCCTCGTGCCCGACGCGGCGATGGCCAAGGAGATCGCCGGCTACTTCTCCATCGTCACCGACGTCTTCCTGCGGCTGATCAAGATGATCATCGCGCCGCTGGTGTTCGGCACGCTGGTGGCCGGGATCGCCGGCATGAAAGACGCCAGCGCCGTGGGCCGCATCGGCGTCAAGGCATTGGGGTGGTTCATCACCGCATCGCTGATCTCGCTGCTGCTGGGCATGTTCTTCGTGGACCTGCTGCAGCCCGGGCATGCGCTGAACCTGCCGTTGCCGGAAATCGGCACGGCCACCAACCTCAAGACCTCCACGCTGAACCTGAAGGACTTCATCACGCACGTCTTCCCCAAGAGCGTGTTCGAGGCGATGGCGCAGAACGAGATCCTGCAGATCCTGGTGTTCTCGCTGTTCTTCGGCTTTGCCATTGCGTCGTTCAAGGGCAAGGTGGGCCATCACCTGGTGGCGTCGATCGAGGAGCTGGTGGCGATCATGCTGCGCGTCACCGACTTTGTGATGCGCTTCGCGCCGCTCGGCGTGTTTGCGGCCGTGGCGGCTGCCATCACGGTGCAGGGCATTGGCGTGCTGTTTACCTACGGCAAGTTCATAGGCGGCTTCTACCTGGGCTTGCTGGTGCTGTGGCTGGTGCTGACCGCGGCAGGCTACCTGTTCCTGGGCGGGCGGGTGTTCACGCTGCTCAAGCTGATCCGCGAGCCGACGATCCTGGCGTTCTCGACCGCCAGCAGCGAGGCCGCCTATCCCAAGACCATGGAGCAGATGGAGAAGTTCGGGGTGCCCAACAAGGTGACCGGCTTCGTGCTGCCGCTGGGCTACTCGTTCAACCTAGACGGCTCGATGATGTACCAGGCCTTTGCCGCGCTGTTCATCGCCCAGGCCTACAACATCGAGCTGAGCCTGACGCAGCAGATCACGATGCTGCTGGTGCTGATGGTCACCAGCAAGGGCATCGCGGGCGTGCCCCGGGCCTCGATCGTGGTGGTGGCGGCCACCCTGCCGATGTTCAACCTGCCGGAAGCGGGCCTGCTGCTGATCCTGGGCATCGACCAGTTCCTCGACATGGGCCGCACCGCCACCAACGTCATCGGCAACAGCATCGCCACGGCCGTCGTCGCCAAATGGGAAGGCGAGCTTGGCGCCACCCAAGCGGCGGACACCGAGGGTGCCATGGGAGCCGCAGACGTGGCCTAAGCACCGGTACAGCAGCCCCGGGCTGGCTAGGCGCGGGTATTCCCTGACAGTCCCGCATGAAATCTCATAACGATCACCCCGCCTGAATATGGATTCCCGACCGGGCAGCCGGCCGGCCATGGCGGGTTTCCTTTCCAATCAATGACTTGCGCAACCCACATCACTGCGTTTGCAGTGGCATGCCTCTTGCTGAACAGATCTGCCACTGCAGCACCCGACACAACCAAAACAGAACACGTGGAGACACTATGAGCGCACGAGAAGCGGGCGATCTCGATCCTATCGAGACCGCGGAATGGCTGGAGTCCTTGCAAGCGGTGACCCAACACCGCGGCACCGAGCGCGCCAACCAACTGGTCAATGCGCTGGTGGACGAGGCGCGGCGCGATGGCCTCTACGTGCCGCGCTCCCTGACCACCGGCTACCGCAACACCATCGCCCCGAAAGACGAAGCGCAATCGAGCGGCGACCGCGCCATCGAGCACCGCCTGCGCTCGATCATCCGCTGGAACGCCATGGCGATCATCCTGCGCGCCAACAAGGAATCGTCGGAGCTGGGCGGCCACATCGCCAGCTTCCAGTCGGCGGCAACGCTCTACGACATCGGCTTTGGCCACTTCTGGCACGCGCCCACCGACACCCACGGCGGCGACCTGCTGTACATCCAGGGCCACAGCGCGCCGGGGATCTATGCCCGCGCCTTTGTCGAAGGGCGGCTCACCGAGCAGCAGCTGCTGGGCTACCGGCAGGAGACCGGCGGCACCGGGCTGTCCTCCTACCCGCACCCCTGGCTGATGCCGGACTTCTGGCAGTTCCCCACCGTGTCGATGGGCCTGGGGCCACTGATGTCGATCTACCAGGCGCGCTTCCTCAAGTACCTGCAAGGCCGGGGCCTGGCGGACACCGCGGCGCGCAAGGTCTGGGCCTTCATGGGCGACGGCGAGATGGACGAGCCCGAATCGCTGGGCGCGATCTCGCTGGCCGGCCGCGAGCGGCTGGACAACCTGATCTTCGTCATCAACTGCAACCTGCAACGCCTGGACGGCCCGGTGCGCGGCAACGGCAAGATCATCCAGGAGCTGGAATCGGTCTTCCGCGGCGCCGGCTGGAACGTGATCAAGGTGGTCTGGGGCGGTGGCTGGGACAAGCTGCTGGCCAAGGACAAGAGCGGCCTGCTGCTAAAGCGCATGGAGGAATGCGTCGACGGCGAGTACCAGGATTTCAAGAGCAAGAGCGGCGCCTATGTGCGCGAGCACTTCTTTGGCAAGTACGAGGCGCTCAAGGCGCTGGTCGCCGACATGAGCGACGACGAGATCTGGGGCCTCACGCGCGGCGGCCACGATCCCGAGAAGGTGTTTGCCGCCTACGCGGCAGCTGTGAAGCACACAGGCGAGCCGACGCTGATCCTGGCCAAGACGGTCAAGGGCTATGGCATGGGCGAATCCGGTGAAGGCCAGATGATTGCCCACCAGGCCAAGAAGATGACGCAGGACGCCCTGCGCGGCTTCCGCGACCGCTTCCAGATTCCGGTCAGCGACGAGCAACTGGCCGAAGTGCCGTTTATCAAGCCGGCCGAAGACAGCCCGGAAATGCAATACCTGCGCGCCCGGCGCGCGGCGCTGGGCGGCTACCTGCCGGCACGCCGCAGCAAATCGGCCTCGCTGGAGATTCCGCCGCTATCCACTTTCCAACGCCTGCTGGACAGCACCGGCGAGCGCGAGATCTCCACCACCATGGCCTTCGTGCAGATGCTGGGCACGCTGGTGCGGGACAAGGCCATCGGCAAGCACGTGGTGCCCATCGTGCCGGATGAATCGCGCACCTTCGGCATGGAAGGCATGTTCCGCCAGCTCGGCATCTACTCCTCGGTCGGCCAGCTCTACAAGCCGCAGGATGCCGACCAGCTGATGTACTACCGGGAGTCCAAGGACGGCCAGGTGCTGCAGGAGGGGATCAACGAGGGCGGTGCCATGTCCAGCTGGATTGTGGCCGCGACCTCGTACAGCACGAGCAACGTGCCGATGATCCCCTTCTACATCTACTACTCGATGTTCGGGCTGCAGCGGGTCGGCGACCTGGCGTGGCTGGCGGGCGACATCCGCGCCCGCGGCTTCCTGCTGGGCGGCACCGCCGGGCGCACCACGCTCAACGGCGAAGGCCTGCAGCACGAGGACGGCCATAGCCACATCATCGCCGGCACCATCCCGAACTGCGTCTCCTACGATCCCACCTTTGCCTATGAGGTGGTGACGATCGTGCGCGAGGGCATGCGCCGCATGTACGAGCAGCAGGAGGATGTGTACTACTACATCACCCTGATGAACGAGAACTACGCGCACCCCGGCCTGGCGGACGCCCACGCCGGCGCGGGTACCGAGGAAGGCATCCTCAAGGGCCTGTACCTGCTCAAGGACGGCGGCAAGGCCGGCAAGGGCGGGCTGCGCGTGCAGCTCATGGGCAGCGGCACCATCCTGCGCGAAGTCATCGCGGCAGCCGAGTTGCTGAAGGCGGATTTCAACGTCACGGCGGACATCTGGAGCGCCCCCAGCTACAACGAGCTGCGCCGCGACGGCATGGCCACGGAGCGCTGGAACCTGCTGCATCCCACCGAGCCCCGCCGCAAGAGCTGGGTCGAGGCCAGCCTGGCAGGCCATGACGGCCCGGTGATCGCCTCCACCGACTACATGCGCAACTACGCCGACCAGGTGCGCGAGTACGTGCACGCCGCCGGGCGCCGCTACGTGGTGCTTGGCACGGACGGCTTTGGGCGTAGCGACTACCGCGCCAAGCTGCGCAGCTTCTTCGAGGTGGACCGCAACCACGTGGCCGTGGCCGCGCTCAAGGCGCTGAGCGACGAGGGCGCGATCGAGCCAGCGGTGGTGGCCGAGGCCATCGCCAGATATGGCGTGGATAGCGAGCGCGCAGCGCCGTGGACGGTCTGACAGGCGAAGGAATAAAGACAATGAACCAAGCCATTGATATCAAGGTGCCCGACATCGGCGACTTCAAGGACGTGCCGGTCATCGAGCTGTTCGTCAAGGTGGGAGACCTGGTCAAGCCCGAGGACCCGCTCGTCTCGCTGGAGTCCGACAAGGCCACCATGGAAGTGCCCGCGCCGCACGGGGGCGTGGTCAAGCAGATCCACGTCAAGCTGGGCGACGCCGTCAGCGAAGGCAGCGTGCTGATGCAGTTCGAGGGGGCCGGGGCTGGCACCACCGTCGCCGCGCCGGCGCAAGCCTCCAAGCCCAGCGTGAGCGCGCCGCCCTCCCCGGTCAGCGCGCCCGCCGGGCTGGCCGAGGTGCGCATTCCCGACATCGGCGACTTCAAGGACATCCCGGTGATCGAGATCTTCGTCAAGGTCGGCGACACCGTGAAGGCCGAGGATGCGCTGCTGTCGCTAGAGTCCGACAAAGCCACCATGGACGTGCCAGCCCCGCTGGGCGGCGTGGTGCGGGAGATCCGCGTCAAGGTGGGCGATACCGTGAGCGAAGGCAGCATCATCATGGCGCTGGCCACCGGCGATGCGCCGGCGGCCGCGCAGGCGAGCGCGGCGACGGCGCCTGTGGCTGCCCTCGCCGCCGCAGCCCCCGTTGCACTGGCCGCCGCTTCCGGTGGCGTCGACGAATCCGCCTTCGCCCTGGCCTACGCCGGACCGGCCGTGCGCAAGCTGGCGCGGGAGATGGGCGTGGACCTGGGCAAGGTGCGCGGCAGCGGCGAGCATGGCCGCATCCTGCGCGGGGATGTCGAGGCGTTCGCGCGCGACGGCGCCCCGG
>NZ_JBIUHC010000164.1:0-22117 GCF_044627735.1 Cupriavidus sp. CuC1
TAAAAGCACTTTTCCGTTGCGCTATCTGAAGTCTCCGTGCCGTCCCACACGCAACACTTCAGAACATACCAACAGCATGCATAAGAGTTCTTATGTTAAATCATAAGCGTGTGAGCGATTGGGAGACGCCCATGGACTCCGACGACCCCAGCGCGGGAGGCATTGGAGCGCGGCGTGCCTGCAGGCCTAGTCCCCCGATTACGCCGAGCGTCAGCTCCAGTTCCTGAGGTCAGCTCCAGTTCCTGAGTCAACGCCTAGACGACGCTCGGCAGACTTCGCTCGGCAGACTTTCCTGCAGTTCGGCCGGCAGTTCCGCCACCAGCTGGTACTTGGCCAAGGCATGGGTTCGCTCGACCACCCAGCGGACTTTGCCAAGCCCGCTGCCGTGGGGCTGGCCACGCGATCGTCGCCTTCCTCTCCGATCTCTCAGCGGGCACCGCTGCGAACCGCTCGCGTTGTCGCCCCAGTAGAACCACACTCTAGGATCGCAACAAGCCCCCTTGCGATATGCTCTATATGTTCATTAGCGCGTTGCGAAGTCAGCCGGCTACCAATTCAGTTGCACATTCCGCTCACCCATACGCAATGTGGTGTGTTTATCTACACCGTTATAGGTTGCCACGATCTGATAAGTCGCCCTAGGCGCTTTGATGAGGCAGCGTGGCCCAGTCGAACGAAAGGATGCAACTTCGACGCCGTTGCGCGAAAGTGTGATGGCAACGTCAGATAGATACTCGCCGCGCGCGCCTTCGGTGAATAGCAGACCCATATCAAAATCCTTCGACTCCGACTTGAGCGCCTGCTGCTCGTCCTCGCCAACGCCGCCGCAAACGTAGCTGACTGGGCCTATGGTCTGACGAGCAAGATCGGCTGCATGTGCACTGGGGCCGGCGAATACTGTAATGACGCCGACCACAATGGCACAGAGGCTGCCCTGCCAGGGCTTCGGACTGCATATATGGCGCCATATATGACGAATTGCTTGCATGGATAATCTCCAACTAGGTCCATATAAATTGGACGGATCATCATTGAAATTGTTCTACCTTATTTTTAAATAGAAAAATGTGATTAAAGTACTGTGTTTAGAATTAATAATATGCTTTAGTATCTTTTCGATCGGTCGATTTTCTGATAAGCGTTTCGTTGCGCACTTTGATTTCTCCACCTCGTCGCCGACGGCTCCCCCATCAAATTGCCGCAGTGGTTCCAAGTCACGTTGAATAGCGAAGACCGTTCCCTCGACGTAACCGTTTGACTGCCAGCGTTCTTGACGAGGGTGATACTTTCAGGCGACGTTCGGGCGAAGCTCCTCAGCCACGGCCCATGGCAGCAGTTCGCTGACGCGATTGACGGTGTGGTCGGCGATGCGAGCAATGACGTGTCGCAGTTAGGCCTCGGGATCGAGACCGTTCAGCTTGAATGTGGCCACCAGCGAAGAAATCGCCGCGCCGCGTTCGCCGCCACTGTCGGAGCCGAAGTGCAAGAAGTTCTTTCGACCGAGAGCAACGGCCCGCAACGCGCGCGCTCCGCGGCGTTGTTGTCGATCTCGACGCGACCATCACTGGCATACAGTCTTAGTGCCGTCCACTGATTCAATGCGTAACTAATGGCCTTCGCGGTATCGCTTTTGTACGACACCTTGCTGAGCGTCGAGCGTAGCCTCAAGCCATTGCAGGTAAGACTTCGCCAGTTCGGATCGGCGGATCTCTATATCGTCGAAGGTAGTCATTTAGGCATTGTCGTTTTGACGACAATGAACGACAGCGAAAGTGGCGTGCGCCTGGCTTGCCTCAAGAAACCAAGCCAAGAAACGCCGGAGCGTGCTTAACCGAGCGAGGGGCGACATCAAAATCCTTTCGGCTCGTACATCGACCGGATGAGCGGATCGAACTGCGGGCGAATGGCACCGCGCAGCTTGCCCCACAGGCTTATCCCGTTGCGCGGCGGTCGAATTCCGCTGCGCCCTCTCCCGCCGGCCCTGGCTTGAGTTTGGTGTGCGTCGCGGTGGCCTCCGCTTCTGCGCCCGGCCTGCAGCCGCGCCCGCTCCTCGGCGCGGCCACGGCGGTGTCCCGCGCCCCCGCTTGCACCGCCGCCAGTTCCTTGCTCAGAGCCGCCACCGTTTGCTCGACCTTCTGGCGCAGCGCGCGCTCCTGGTCAATCTCGCGCGGCGCTCGGTGGCGCGGGCCAACTCCTGCGCCACTGCGACCTGCTCGTGCGCGTGTCCCAGCTCCGTCGAGAACTGGGCATCCCCGTGCTTGTCACGAGCTGAATGCGCCCTATTGCATCCTGAATTTAATAAATACTAGTTACATCAGATTTAATTTATTCTAAATTCTTTGCTCGGAAGTTAGCGGCCAATTCCTAGGCGGTCCACATGACAACCAGACGACACCGTTGCAAATACCGCACGCAAGCACAAATATAAATTCGAAAACCTTTCGAAACGCCGATAATGTTGCAAGGCACAAGACCAAGCACACGCGCAGCCCCTTGAAACGTCGCCGCCCGGTATTGGCCCGCACAAAAGCAGTGCATTGGCCAAAACTACCTGTCGGAATTCGACGATGTCGGCGCTGCATATAGCGGTGATGTTGCGATGTCAGTAGCCGCAGTCGGCTGCCCTATCGCTGATCCACAACACGGCCCCTTCGAAGCACGACCGCGTATGCGATTCCCCGCCCCCTTCGATTCGAAGGTTCCCAATGGGCAATGGATTTTTTAGCTGGTGCTGTCCTTTAGTCCAATTTTTTCGATCGTTGTGCCACAGGAGCTATCGTGATGAAATCGCTTCGTACCCTTACCATTGCTGCCTTTGCGGTCGCTGCTCTTTCTCATACTGCGCTGGCCGCCGATGCGCTGCCCTCCTTTGCTGGCGACCTATCGCTGACCTCAGTGTCCGGCCTGTCGTCGGGAGCCTTCATGGCAGTCCAGTACCAGGTCGCATACTCCGGCTCGGTAGTCGGTGCCGGTGTGGTAGCGGGGGGGCCGTATTATTGCGCGGCTGGGAACATCCTCAACACGACGATTTGCATGGGGCAGGTGCCGTTCGTGCCGCCGAATCCAGCACTGATGGTAGCCGCCGCGACGGGTTTTGCGTCGCTCGGCCAGATCGACCCGCTATCGAATTTGCAGAAGGCCCGGGTCTATGTATTTAGCGGAACCAAGGATACTGTCGTCTACCAGCAGGCAGTCGACGCAACAGTGTCGTTCTTCAAGGAGGCCGGCGTTCCTCCGTCTAACCTGCAGTACGTGAACAACGTGGCAGCCGGCCACGCATTCATCACACCAGCGTTCGGCAACGTGTGCTCCGATAACGCCTCTCCATATATCAGCCATTGCGCGGTCGGCAAGCAAAAGTACGATCAGGCCGGCGCGTTGCTGCAGCAGATCTACGGCACGCTGAACAAGCCGGCGAAGAGCCTGTCAGGGAGAATCGTACCGTTCAACCAGCGCGAATTCGCGACGACCGCGACAGGCATGGCGGATACGGGCTTCGTCTATGTGCCAAATTCATGCGCTCAGGGAGCAGTGTGCAAAGTCCACGTGGCATTCCATGGGTGTAAGCAGTCCGAAGCCGTTGTCGGCAATGATTTTTACGCGAAGACGAACTACAACTACTGGGCGGACACTAACAACATCCTTGTGCTGTACCCGCAGGTGAATGCGTCTACGGTTCCCTTTAATCCGCAAGGCTGCTGGGACTGGTTCGGTTATACCGGCCCCGATTACGCGCTGAAATCGGGGTCGCAATTGAGCGCAGTCAACGCCATGGTCGGCCGGCTGCTCTCGAAGCCGTAGTGCACGGCGGCCGCCCACATAAATTATTGAACGATCGTTCAATGTATGGTGCCTATGGATACCCTAGGAGAGGGGCGGTCACATCATCGGGTAAGCTTCGAACGGCGTCCGCGCACAGGTGGCGCAGCTTGCCCAGAGCGTCAATTACCGGGTGTTCGCCGGTGGCTTGCCAGGGCAGCTTGGCGACGGCCACCAGTAACGCGCGCACGGGCCTGATGGCGTCGATCAGCCGCTGCCTGATCGCAGACGACCGGCTCGGTGTGCGCTGAGTGCGCTTGGCGGCCACCGACTGGGCCAGATGCGAGCGCAGCTCGGCATCTGGAATACTCCCATCGCTACTCAAGCTGGCCAGCTCGGCGAGCAGTTGCCGGTACTGTGCGGCCCAGTCGATGGGAGCCTTCACACCCTCGGCGCTCTGCCGCGCTCCCCCTCAGCGACTGAAGCGGAAATTGGCTCACCGGACGCCAAGCCGGTCATGGTCTTCATCACTCAACCGGCCGGCCGTGGCGAGCACGGGTGGACAGTCATCCACGCCGCTGAACGAATGCAACTCCTCCCTAAGCAGCCTTTTCGGGCGGCCGCACGCCATTGGTGACGTATTGCCGGATCGCCTCAAGGATGCCCAGATCCAACTCCTTCGCGTCAACCACCCCGAAATGGCTGAGCCACTGTTCCACCAGCCTGGAGCGCTCAGGGTCAGATCGGTCGCCTCCAACAAGTTCTGGATCAGCCGAGCTCAGGCCGGCAGCAACTTCCACTGCGGCCAGTTGGAGCACGGTCGGCGCACCATCCATAAGCTCGCCCATCTGGCGTCCGATCCGGCGATAGTGATCAGATTTGACGTGTGCTTGAGCAGCCGCCTCGTCGGCATAGCGCTCGACAAACACGTATTCACGTGCTTCCTCCGAACGCCACAGGTCGTACGACAGGCACCCGGCTTCCGCGCACGACTCGACGACCAGGCCGGCCGCCAGCGCTTCAAACTCGGCCTCCCGGCCCTCCTTCACCTTGATCTTCGCTACGATTCCACGCATTTCCTTGTCCCCCTGATTGTTCCCAATGTTTAGCCACGCGACAACATTCCCTGAAGTCGCGTCGCGACGATCTCCTCCGCCTGGTGCATGATCCTGTCGATCAGGTCTCCGACCCGGGGAATATCGTGGATGAGCCCGGCGACCATGCCGCAGGACCAGGCGCCCGCGTCGAGGTTGCCGTCCCGCATCACGCGCGGATAAACACCGCCGACCTCTTCGACGATGTCTGAGAAGGTGATGTCCGCCCCCAGGCGCCTTTCCTTCTCCAGTAGGCGCTCGACCCCCGCATTGTTCAGCACACGCTCGGTATTGCGCAGCGGGCGCATGACAAGCCGCGTATCGAGTTCCGTTGCCGCAATGATGGCTTGCTTGACCTTTCGATGTACCGGCGCCTCTTCCGTCGCGACGAAGCGGGTTCCCATGTTGATGCCGGCCGCGCCCATCGCCAGCGCGGCGACCAGCGAGCGGCCGTCTGCCATCCCGCCCGAAGCGACAAAGGGCACCCTGAGTTCGTCCGCGGCACGGGGTAGCAGAATGAAGTTTGGGATGTCGTCCTCGCCCGGATGTCCGCCGCATTCGAAGCCGTCGACGCTGACCGCATCGCAGCCGATGCTCTCGGCCTTCAGTGCATGCCGCACCGACGTGCATTTGTGGATGACCCGGATGCCCGCCTCGTGCAGCGTCGGCAGCCATTGCTGGGGATTGTTGCCGGCCGTCTCGACAATTTGGACCCCGCCTTCGATGATCGCCCGCACATAGCCCGCGTAGTCCGGCGGATTGCGCGACGGCAAAAAGGTGAGATTGACACCGAACGGCTTGTCGGTCATTTCCCGGCATCGCCCGATCTCACGGGCCAAGGCGTCCGAACTTGGCTGCGTCAGTGCCGTAATGATGCCCAGGCCGCCCGCATTCGACACCGCGGCGGCCAGTTCCGCAAACCCGACGTAGTGCATGCCACCCTGAATGATGGGATGCTCGATGCCGAACAACTCAGTGATCTGCGTCTTCATCGACGAAGTTCCTTGTAGAAAGATATTGATTGGTTAGAACTGGTCGGCCGGCAGCGCCATCAGGCAGGCTGCGCCCGTCTCCACACGCTGCCGCAAGGTCGGGACCAGCGGCAGTTCACGCGCGAACCAGAAGCGGGCGAGTTCCAGCTTGCGGTGTAGGAAAGTCCCGTTCTCCGCGTCGGGCAACAGGCCAAGCGCGACGTCCGACATCCGCAGCCACATCCAGGCGCAAGCGACGATACCCATCATGGCCAGGAAATCGCTGGAAGCGGCACCAGCGTCGTAAGGGTTGCGCGACGGGTCAGCAAGCCACTTCGCGCAGGCACGGATATCCTGCGCGGCTTGCCGCAGCGTATCAGCGTGCGCGCGCAACGGCTCGCGCTGTGCCGCCTCCCATGCGGTGGCATCGACCATGTCGAGAAACCCGGCCAGCGCCCGGCCGCCGCCCGCGGGCAGCTTGCGCAGCACGAGATCCAGCGCTTGCACGCCGTTGGCCCCCTCATAGAGCTGGAAGATGCGACAGTCGCGCACGAGCTGCTCGACGCCGTTGTCACGGATATAGCCGTGCCCGCCCATCAGTTGCATGGCGTCGTTGGCCGACTCGAAGGAGCGGTCGCTGAAGAATGCCTTGACGACCGGCGTCAGCAGGCTGCCGATCGCGTTCCGGTCGGCACGCAGTACTTCGTCCGGTTCGCCGAGCAGCGCCGTCACGTGAAGCGCGAGGGCACGGGCGGCTTCGAGGAAGGACGCCTGCTTCAGCAGCAGCCGGCGCACGTCTGGATGAACCACGATTGGGTCCGCCGTGCCGCCTGTGCGATCCTCCGCCTTGGCGGCCCGGCCGGCCAGCCGCTCGCGGGCGTAGTTGGCCGCATGCCCGTAGGCGCGGCTTGCCGACGACAGCGCCTGCAATCCGGTGACGAGGCGCGCCGAATTCATCATGTCGAACATACCGCTCATGCCAGCCGACGACTTGCGTTGCGTGCCGCCCGGCTGGCTCGACCCCCGCAGCGGATAGGCCAGCGCATGCTCGAATGACAACGTGCAGGTCGCGCTACCCTTCAGGCCCATTTTGTGCTCGATCCCGGCCACGACGACGCCGTTCGATCCGCCCAGCATGCCGCTATCGGGGTCCACCACACGTTTGGGTACCAGGAAAAGCCGGACCGTCGACAGGTCGTCGCTGATACGTCCATCCTCGCCCGGGACCTTCGCCAGCACGAGGTGGATGACGTTCTCGGTCAGATCCTGGTCGCCACCGGAAATGAAGATCTTGGTGCCGCTGAGGCGCCAGCTACCGTCAGGCTGCGACACCGCACGCGTCTTCATCAGCCGCAGGTCAGTCCCGCAATGCGGTTCGGTCAGGCACATCGTGCCGGCCCAGCGGCCCGCCACCATCGCCGGGACGACGTGCTCCAGCATCCACGGCTCGCCGGTACGGCGGACCGTCGCATGCGCACCGTCGGTCAGCGCCGCATAGAGGCCGAGCGAATTGCAGGCCGACGCGGAGAACTCGCGCACGGCTTGGTCGATCCCCTCCGGCAGGCCAGCTCCGCCAGATTCCTCTGGAACCGAGACCCGGTTCCAGCCTGCCTCGCACAGCGCGGCGTATCCAGCCAGGTAGCCGGACGGCGTTCTGACCGCGCCATTGTCGAAGTGGCAGCCTTCTTCGTCCCCGGGGCCGTCCAGGGGTGCCCAGACCTTCTCGAAAAAGCGCGCGGCCTGTTCGAGCACCTGTCGCGTGTCGTCCCGCGCCATGCCACCCAGCGCGTGTGGCATGGTGGGCGCGATCACGTCGTGCAACAGAAAGACGTAGTCGTCGACGGGCGCCTTGTAGTTTGTAGACATGGTAAGTCCTTTTTTGATGAATGCGATCGATGGCCGGATGTTGGGCCGGTCAGGCGTCACCCCAGCGATAGCCGAAGTCGAGGGCGAACAGCCGCTTGCGGGCTGTTCTGCGGTCGATGCGCCCGGCTCATGTGTCAGGCCCCTTCGATAAGTCGAACCGCATAGGGAATAGTGAAGGAGCGCAGCGCGCCATCCAGGGCCGCATCGTCGGCTTCAAGCGTCGGCACTCGGATCTCCACGAAGAAGCCGCGGCTGTCCCGGTCTGTGGCCTGCACCTCTGCGCTTCGGCCAATGCCGTCGAGGGCGGCACGGAACATCCGCTCAATGGCGTCGACGCGCAGCAGGTTCTTCTGAATCTTGCCGACTGACGTCTTCGGCATTTCTGGCAGCACGAAACAGTGTTTCGGAATTGCCGCCCGTTCTAGCGTGTGCTCGGCGGCGTACCGTAGAACGCTATCTGCCGAGGCGCTCGCTCCCGGCTTAAGCACCACATAGGCGACCGGCACCTCACCGGCGTGCGTATCGGGCGCACCGACCACGGCGCCGTCCTGGATCGCCGGATGGCCGAACAACACCTCCTCCACCATCTTCGGATCGATGTTGTGTCCGCCGCGGATGATCAGATCCTTGGAGCGGCCAGTGATCCACAGCCAGCCGTCCGCGTCGAAGTAACCGAGGTCGCCGGTGTCCAACCAGTCGCCATCGAACCAGCGGGCAGCCTGCTCCTGGCCCAGATAGCCAGGGAACACCGAAGGCCCGCGCACGACAACGAAGCCCGGCTCTCCACGCGGACAGTCCCGCGCCACGTTTCCGGTGCCGTCCGGCACCACCACGCGGACCTGCTGGTACGGCAAGCGTATACCCGAGCTCCCAACCTTGACCTGTCCGACCCGGGGCGTGATGCAGTTGACCGCAGTGGTTTCGGTCATGCCCCAGCTTTCACGAATGCGGTGGCCGGTCATGCGATGAAAGGCGTCGGCGACGGTAGTCGACAGGGGCGCGGTCGACGAGGCGACGTAGGCCAAGGTCGAGATGTCCGCGCCATCCAGCGGAATCGACAGCAACTGATTCACCAACGTCGGCACGACGGTCAGCATGTTGGCTCGAAAAGCCTCGACGATGCGCCAGAGGTTCGGAAGCACGGACGGATGGCGGAATCCGGCTGACGTCATCAACACGACTGTCGCACCCCTCGCCAGCGGGCTGAAACAGGCGGTCACCGCGCCGGCGACGTGGAAAATCGGGACACCGACCGCTTGCACCTCGGTCGAGTCGAATCCCAACGTGCGCTGCGACGCCCACACCCAGAACACCTGGTTGCGGTGCAGGTTGCGTGCCAGTTTAGGCGCGCCGGTCGTGCCGCCGGTGTGAAAGAGCGAGGCGGTGTCGTCAGACGAGAAGATCCGCCCAGAGACCAGGCGGTCGGAGGGATAGCGCTCGACGGCTTCGGCGAAATCAATGACGGGCACGCCCGCGACCTTCGCCGGACCAGCTCCGCAGATGCGAACTACCGCGGCCAGCGATGGGAGGTCGCGCGCTATGGCCTCGGCCTTGGCCCAGATCTCGGCGTACTCGTCGCCACCAAACGCAACCAGTACCTTGGTCCCCGCCGAGCGGAACATCTGGACGAGGATGTCCGGCTCCAGCATCCAATTGACCGGATTGACGATTCCGGCGGCCTGAGCGCCCCACAGGACGAACTGCGATTCGGGAATCGCTGGCATCAGCACCGAGACGACATCGTCCTTGCCAACGCCGAGGTCGTTCAGCAGATTTGCCGTCTGGTTGACCTTGGCCCGCAACTCGGCATAGGTCACCTCCCGTTCAGTCTCCAAGGGACGGGCGCCGTCGGTGAAGAAGCGGATGGCAACCTTCGATGGGTCGATGGCGCAGCCGTCCATCAGCATTTCGTAGGTGGAGGCCGGCAGTTTGCGGTCCGCAAGCGGGACGCGCTCGAAGTGGGCAACGTCGGCTTCGCTCAACAGGAGGTCGGGGGTCCAGTAGTCTGGCATCGGGGCGTTCATCTTGTTGTCTCCAGTTTCTATATTTTTTTGGGCGGGCTGCACCCCAAGGGCGCAGTCCCCCCTCCGCGCGATGACGTTCGTCGCACGGCGCCGGTTGGTGTCTGTAATCGACGGGGAATGCGCCTGGTAGTACAGCTTGCCATCGACTCCGCGACACATACCGGCCTAGCCGATACTTCCATCTCGAACGTGACTGTCCACGCCACCTTCACGCCGCCCTGCCCTTCGTCAGCCACGTTCTCCAGGACGGCGCGGACGCGTACCTTCGCGCCGACAGGCACGGGGCCGGTAAAGCGGACGCGGTTCAGGCCGTAGTTGACGCGCGCACGTACGCCCTCGAAGCCAGTTATCTGCGCCATCGGCATCAGCATCGGCAGCAGCGACAGCGTCAGGAATCCATGTGCGACGGGACCGCCGAACGGCGACTCCCGCCTCGCCCGCTCGGGATCGACATGGATCCACTAGCGGTCGCCAGTTGCCTCGGCAAACAGATTTACCTCCTGCTGCGTAACCAGCTGCCAGTCGCTCGGACCGGCCTCCTTGCCCTGGAACGCCTTCAGTGCTTCGATTGACGTGAAGGTCTGCATAGTGGCTCCCGTATCAGCGGTCATGGAGGTCAGCCGCACCTCAGCGCCCCTGGAATCGCGCCTCGCGGCGCTCGACGAAGGACTGGATTCCTTCCTTGAAGTCTTCCGTGGCGAAGACCTGCTCGCTCACCCGCGGGATGACGTCGATGGCCGCCTTCTCGCCGTGCTCGATGTAAGTCAGCGCCGCCGCTTTGGTCGCGCGCAGGCCGATGGGGGCGACCTTGCAGATCAGCCGGGCGATCTCCATCGCGCGCTCGCGGTGCCTGCCATAGGGATGGACCTCCTGGACGAAGCCGCAGCGATACGCCTCCTCTGCCGAGAACTCGTCGCACAGGAACAGGTGGTACATCGCGTTGCCCCAACCGGTGCGCGTCAGGTAGCGGAAGTGAGCGCCGCCGAGCGGGGCGATGCCGCGCTTCGATTCGAGTTGGCAGAAGCGCGCGGTATCGGCGGCAATCACGATGTCGGAGGCGAGCATCTGCTCGATGCCGATGGTATAGGTGATGCCGTGGACGACCGAGATCAGCGGCTTTCGGCAGCGCTTTTTGAGGCCGAACGGGTCGACTTGGTCGTCTGGAATCGGCTTGGCCGTGGCAGTCGGGCCGAAGAACTTCGGCATATCGAGGCCGGCCGTTGTGTGCTCGCCTGCCGGGTCCAGCACCGCCACCCACAGGTTGTCGTCGTTGTCGAACTCGGTCAGCCGCTGCGAGAGCTGCTGCATCAGATCCGGCGTGATGGCGTTCTTCTTGGCGGCGTTGTCCAGCGAAATAATGGCGATATGGTCCTCGATCGTCATACGGACTTCGGGCGTGCCTGCTGCGTTGCTCATGGTGTTTTCCTTTGAATCTGGATGGTTTGAATTCGGGTTCGAACGTCTTCAGACCGCGGTCAGGCCGCCGTCGACGGCGAGGATCTGGCCGGTGATGTGCTTGCCCGCGTCGCTCGCGAACAGCAGGGCCGCGCCCTTGAGGTCGTCGTCGTCACCAATGCGCTGCAGAGGCGCCCACTCCGACAGCTTCTCGACGCCCACTTTCTCGATCGTCCCCCTGGTCATCTTTGACGGGAAAAAGCCCGGCGCAATGGCATTGACGGTGACGCCATGCGGGCCCCATTCGCCGGCCAGCGCGCGCGTAAAGTTGACGATGGCGCCTTTGCTGGTGTTGTAAGCAATGGTCGGCTGCCCCTTAGGGCCGTTGCCCTTGAGGCCGGCAATCGAGGCGAGGTTGATCACGCGCCCGAATCGGTTGGGAAGCATCGACAGCCTGCCGATCTTCTGCGTCAGCAGGAAGATTGAGCGCACGTTCAGGTTCATGACCTTGTCCCAGGCGGCCAGCGGGTGGTCGACGGTGGTCGCGCCCCACGTGGCGCCGGCGTTGTTGACGAGGATGTCGACCTTGCCGAGGCGTTCCATCGCTTCGTTGGCGAGGCGTTCAACGTCGTCCTCCACGGCGTTGTCAGCGGCGATCCAGCTTGCGTCGACGCCCAGGCCGGCCAGATGCGCCTGCGCGGATTGAAGCGCGTCCGCCTTGCGCGCCGAGATCACCACGCGGGCGCCCTGCGTGCCGAGCGCCTCGGCGATCTGCAGGCCCAGCCCGCTGGACCCCCCGGTAACGAGAGCCGTGCGGCCCTTCAGGTCGAAAAGATTTGCCACAGCAGTCATTGCGTCTCCTTGATTGTGGGTGGAACTCGTCACAGCACTTCGATCAGCCCGGCGGCGCCTTGTCCGCCACCGATGCACATGGTCACCACGACGTACTTCGCGCCGCGCGGCCTGCCCTCGACCAGCGCGTGGCCGGTCAGCCGCGCGCCGCTGACGCCGTAGGGATGGCTCACTGGAGGTCCTCTCCAGGTTTGACGCTCTGGTGGTTCTGATTGGCTGTCATCGGCCCCGGGCTCAGGCGGGGGCAGCGGTCCGGACGGGCGCCCGTTGCAGGAAGCGCCGGAAAATTTCCTGTGCCTCGGGCGACTGCCGCAGGGTGTCGAACACGACCGTCTCACGCTGGAGACTGTCCCTGACCAGCATCTCGGTCGCCTCGCGCACCAGTCCGCGCGTCGCCATCAGCGCCTGGCGCGGCTTGGTGGCGAGGCACTTGGCGATCGACAGCGCCTCCGCCGCGACTGTCTCCAGCGGCATCACGCGATTGACGAGTCCAGCCCGATGGGCTTCGGCGGCGGGAATGGTGGTGGCCAGCAGCAGCCATTCGGTCGCCTTGTTGCGGCCCACTACCTGCTGCAGCAGCAGCGTGGAGGCGAATTCTGGGCACAGCCCGAGGTCGACGAACGGGAAGCGGATGCGGGCGTCGTCAGAGGCGACGACGTAGTCGCAATGCAGCAGCACGGTCGCCCCGATGCCGACCGCATGCCCGCAGACGCAGGCCACCATCGGCTTGCGCAGTGCGATGACCGCGCGCAGGAACGACATGGCGGGCGACTCCTTGTGTTCGGTGGCCTGTCCATTGACGAACAAGCCGATGTCGTTGCCGCTGCTGAAGTTACCGCCCTCGCCACGGAGCAACACGACGCGGACGTCATCGCGACAGTCCGCCTCGGCGACCGCGTCGGCGAGCGCCGAATACATCTGCGCGGTGAGCGCGTTCTTCTTCGCCGGCCGGTTGATCGTCACGACCAGCACGCCGTCGTCCAGGTGCAGCAGCACGTCTGCCGTCATCGTTCTCTCCTTCGTTCCGTCTCGTGTGGAGTCGTGTCGTTGAAGAGAGTTTGGACGTCCGGCGCGAATCCGGCTGTCGGAACTTGCCCTACGCCTTGTCAGCGTTTTCTGAAGATGAGGGATGCGATCAGTCGATCAGCCGATGTTCGACGGCATAGCGCGCCAGCTCGGCGTTGCTGCAGACGCCGATCTTCTTCAGGATGCGTGAGCGGTAGGTGCTCACAGTCTTCACGCTCAGGAACATCTGCTGGCCGATATCGGTCAGGCGGATACCGCGCACGATCAGAAGCATGATCTCGTACTCGCGCGACGACAGTTGCTGGTGTGGCGCCACGTCGCTGACCCGGTCAAAGCCGTCGAGCAGGCAGCTCGCGACGGCGGGCGTCAGGTAGCGCTTGCCCTTCTCCACTTTGCGGATCGAATCAACCAGTTCCATCGCGTCCATGTCCTTGGTGACATAGCCGGAGGCGCCCGCCTGGAACGCACGCAGTGCGTACTGCTCGGCAGGGTACATGCTCAGCACGACCACCGGCATCGTGGGGCGCTCGGCGCGCAGCGAGGGCAGCATATCCAGGCCACTGCGTCCCGGCATGTTGACATCGAGGAGCGCCACGTCAAAGGGCTGTTCGCGCAGGCGGCCAAGCGCTTCGTTCGCATCGCTGGCTTCGGCCACGACATCGAATCCGTCCTGCTCGGCAAGCAAGCGTTTTAGGCCCTGGCGGAAGATCGTGTGGTCGTCGATCAGCAGCAGGCGAATCATGGCTGTCCTCCGTCGATGTGAGCGCCGGGATTGGCGCATTTGTTGGTGTCTTCGTTGACGCCGGACGCGACCGGCACGCCGAGTCGCACGCGCGCGCCGGAGCGGGGTCCGGTGTCGAGGACGAGTATGCCGTCGAGCTCGCGTGTGCGTTCCTGCATGCCCAGCAGGCCGAGATGGCCATCGGCCGCCACACGATCGATGTCGAAGCCGAGGCCGTTGTCCGAGATTTCCAGCTCAAGGCGATCGGCCACCCAGTCAAGGCTCACGGTGACTTCGGTAGCTTTGGAATGCCTTGCGACGTTGGTGAGCGCTTCCTGGAAGATCCGGTAAATGCCGATCTCACGGTTATGGTCCAACCCTCGCGCGGCGCCCGTGGCGCGAAAGCGGGTGGCGATACCGTAGCGCCGTTCGAACCGGCCGAGGTCGAGGCACAGCGTGTCATGCAGGCCCAGATGGTCGAGGGCGCCCGGGCGGAGTCCTTCGGAAATTACGCGCATGGCTTCGATGGTCTCCTGCGTGAGCTGGAGGGTCTGGGCTGCGGTCAGCGCCAGCGAGGCAAGCGCCGGCGCCGCCGAGCCACCTTGCCGCGCCCGTGGCGCGCGACAGCGGTCCAACGCCTCGATGCCCCGCGACAGCCGCGACAGGTCAAATTTGATCGCCGTCAGCATGCCGCCGATCACGTCGTGCAGCTCGCGCGCTACGCGGTGGCGCTCGTTCTCGCGGACGTTGTTGGCGCTTGCGACCAGCTCCTGCAAGCGCTCGCTGGCCTCGACCAGCTCGGCGCGTTGCCGCTCGCGCTCGGTGATGTCGATGCCGAGGCCGACGATTGCGGGGCGGCCGTGGAAGATCACGCGCGTGCCATGAATCTCGAAGCAGCCTGGGTTGCGGGACGAGGTCCGGCGAATGACGAACAGCTTGGAAGCGCCAACGCCGCTGATCTGGCGCTCGTACTGGGCCATCAGCGCACCGCGTTGCGAGGGGTTCGCCACGTCGCAAAGCCGGGCGCCGAGCAACTTCTCGCGCCTGAGACCGCACATGCGCGCGAAAGTCTCGTTGACATAGCGGAAGCGGCCGTCCTGCAGGATGTAGATGCCGGCGATGGACTGCTCGACGATGCCCTTGAAGGGGACCTCGTAGTCGTCCAGGTCAACGTTCAGCTCGTCCGGTTCGGCCATGGCAGCTACCCGCTATCTGAATGATGGTTGTCATGCTAGAGAATGACGAGCACAATGCAGAAAGTCAAGACAAGAACATGGGATTTGACAGATGGGACACTCACAGGCGGACAAAGCGCAAAGCAGGAAGCGCATCCTGGAACAGGCCGCGGAGCAGATTCGGGATGGCGGACTCGAATCCGTCAGCGTCGGCAAGCTGATGCGTAGCGCCAACCTGACGCACGGCGGCTTCTATGGGCACTTCGAGTCCCGCTCCGACCTGCTGCTGCACGCGCTCGAACGCGCGCTGGATGCCGGGAATGCCGCGTTCGATGCAAAAAACGGGAAGGCGTCGGTCGAGTACAGCGCAACGGTACGCAGCTACCTGAGCCGCAAGCACCGCGACGCGCGCACGACCGGCTGCGCAATCGCTGCGCTGGCGGGCGACGTGGCGCGCGCCGACGAGTCGGCGCGCGAGGCGATGTCGGCCCACATCGAGCGGTTCATCGGCCGGATGGATGCCGCGCTGGGCGGGGACGATCCGGACAAGGCCGTGTTCTCGGTCAGCGCCATGATCGGGGCTCTGGTGGTGTCTCGGGTGATGGCAGACGAAAAGCGCTCCGACGCAGTGCTGGCGGCGGCGAAGCGGGAGTTGCTCGCTTTGCAGCAAAAGGAATGAGCCACGCCGCCGCGATCAGGACGGCCCATGGGTTACTACGGGTTACTTGAGCGCCTGGCCATGGGTGCGCTCATAGACGGTGGTTAGCGTAGCGACCCTGACTCCTGCCTCGAATACTTCGAAGTCGCACTGGCACAAGGTGCCAAGCTGTTGACGCCGCACGGGCGAAACCGTTAAGGCTTCCCGCACCCGTGCACTCTGCCCAAAATAGCGGATGGTGAGCCATGCTGGACTTGTTGCCGCTTCTCCCTGAGAGTACTTGTCGCATAGTCGGGCCACCGCGAGGCACTGTGCAATGTCGTCGTCATGCCATGTCGTCACTGGCAGCATTCCGCTACGCCATGGCATGTAGCTGTTTGACGGTAGCTCGCCATCCAGGACAACATGCGCGCGACCTACGATAGCCCCCGCCTGCCTGAGTTCGGCCAACCATCGCTGCTGCCGACCGTCCCCGTGCTTCAGACGTGCGTCGACGTCGCATCTGCCCTCATACAATGGCCCGCCAACGTGGGCTGTCAGCATGACCGGGCTGAGTGCGCCGCACGTCGACTCCATCACAACACTTAGCAACAGCTCCGCCATACCCGGCTGTCCAACGGTTGCGCGTGGCGCCTGCCCTTGTTGTACGATTCGCAATGTTTCCCTAGACGCTCGTGGACCGGACGACGTGGAATCCATTTCTCCCTCCTGCCCTGTTGCAGGCGCCGCCAAGGCGCTTACTGGTCTCGACTATAGCGAAGAGTTATCTAGAAGAGCGATATTGGGGAAAATAGGGAAAAATCTGACACGGATTCGTCGTTAACGGGGGCGCTTCAGAAACGGACAATATTGCACGCTAAGCTTTCGGGAGCCCGGCCAGAAGCTGGCTACCGGGTGGCAAAGGCCTGATCCATCTGGCGCGCCCGCTTGACCTCATCGCTTTGCAGATAGATCGAGGTGGTGGCCACCGACGCGTGTCGAAGGTTATCGCGTCTTCAGGTCGTTGAACACCTTCATCCAGAACTTTGCCCTTTCGGTGGTCTCGATCCACAGGCCCAGGATGTCACGCGTGCCATCCCGCTCGGATTCAACCGGTCGATGCAACGAGGATCGCTGGCGCCAAGGCACGGCGTCTATCCGTGCGGCCCCGCGATACAGATCCGCTTAGGAACTACTCTGACACAAGGCTTGCCGGATCTGCCGTACCGCCTGCAGCAATTTCGGCCGCAGCTCCTCATGCAAGCGGGAGAGGGGGAAGTAGCTGGCAGCGCCGGCAAGACTGATCGCCATAAGCGGCAAGCCACGGCCCGGGGAGAACGGCACCGCGATACCGTGCACTTCCTTTACCCACCCTCCCGCTGAAGTCACGCATCCCGTGGATTGATACTCGGTTACGGATTCCTGGATGCCCCGCTCCACGACTGGCCATGTAGTCTCATCGAGTTCCTTGATCCGCTCCATCAGATCGGCGCGCTCGGCTGGGGTGGCGGCGGCGAGCAACGCCCGGCCGGCGGCGCTTGTCCCCAGCGGAATCCGGGAACCCACATCGAGGTTGAGGGTGATGATCGACGTGCTACGGCAGCATTCGAGGTACAGCGACGAGAGTCGGTCACGCGTGACTAACGCCACGACGGACCCAGTTTCCGCAGCCAGCAGCTGCATGTATGGACGTGCCACCTGGCGAACGTCGAGGTTGGCGAGCATGGAGCTGCCGAGCGCGCCGGTGGCCGTACCGAGACGATACTTGCCAGTTTCGGGCACCAGGTGGAGATAGCCGAGCCTCGTCAGCGTGTATGTTAGACGAGTAATCGTCGACTTCGGCAGGCCACAGCGCTCAGCAATCTCATGATTGGCAAGGAAGTTGTCGCCCGAATGGAAGCAACTCAATACTTCCAGCCCACGCGCCAGCGCCGTGACAAAATGCCTGTCCTGGCCTTCGCCGAGCGATGATTCCTCCTCAGGCTCATCGGCAATAGCGGGCGGCGCCATTCCTGGATTCTTCTGGATTGATTTCGGCATCGTGTTGATTGTCTTTCCGACCTGTTCTGTTTCCACCGGCTAACCGCGGACGATAGCATACTCGCCTAGGCTTGCGCCGCGTGGTTTTCCGCTTTGTGCTTCTCCGCCATGGATTCGACCAGCAGCGCCCGCTGGTATCCCGGCCTGGCTTTCAGCCGCGCGAGGTAGCGCGTGACGGATTCCGGAAACTCGTCCTGCAGACCGTTCATGGCGGCGAACTGAACGGCATAACCGACCGAGATGTCCGCCGCCGTGAAGCGATCCCCGCAGATGTACTCGTCGCTGGAGACGATCGCATCGACGCCCCGCAAACGCCCCAGGAAGAAGCGCTTGTAGTCCACGGCGGCCTGCGGCAGCTTGCGTTCCTCGGGTTCGAGGCGGGAGTACCGCATGAAAATCGCAATGGGAAACGTCAGCGTTGCTTCCCCAAAACTCAGGAAATTCAGGTACCGGCCGTACGCGGCCTCATCCGGGCGCACGCTGAGACGCCCCGATGCATGGACCTCCGCGAGGTACTGGCAGATGGCGCTCGACTCGGTCATCTTGACCGCGCCATCGATCATGCAGGGGACCGTCCCGAGCGGGTTGACGGCCAGATACGACTTGGCCAGGACGCGCGGTGGAAAGGGCAGCAACTGCAGCAAATAGGGAAGCTGCAGTTCTTCGAGCATCCATAGCGGCCGGAAGGACCGCGATCTCGCACAGTGATATAGCTCAATCATCGCTGACACTCACTCGGCCTCGAACGCCGAACGCGGGGTACCCTGCCCGGGCTTCTGGCCGTTGCCCACCGATGCCCACTCGCGCAGCGTCGCCTTGGCCAGCTTGCCGATGCCGATTCGAGGCAGCTTTGCCACTACATGGATTTCTACCGGAATCTTGAACTGGGACAGGTTGCGCGTGCAATGCTCGCGGATGGTGTCATGCAATGCCTCAACCTGTTGACCCGAAAGCTCGGACGAATGGCCGACAAAGGCGACCACGGTCTCCCCCTGCATGTCGCACGGCTTGCCAACCACCGCCGCCTCCCGGACACCGAGCACTTTCAGGATGGCGGCTTCCACCTCGGCGGCCGAGACGTTCTCGCCGCGGACCTTGATGACGTCCTTGACCCGATCGGTGAACGCGTACCAGCCATCCTCATGAAGACGAACACGATCGCCGGTCTTGAGGTAGCCCTGGTCGTCGAATGCGGCCTCCGTGGCCGCGCTATCGCCATCGTATTCACTGAAGACCGACAACCCGCGGCGTCCCCTGACCAGCAGATGGCCCGCTTCACCGGGGCGCACTTGCCGTCCGTCATCGTCGACCACCTTGACATCGTAGTAGAGGCTCGGACGTCCAATGCCTCCCGTCAGGGAACCTTGCTCGGGGTTCGAAACCAGTACCTGGATCAGCACCTCGGTCATGCCCCACCCTGCGACCATCCCCACCTTGTAGTGCGCCGCCGCGGCGTGGTCGTGCGTGGAGGTTACCCAGAGGCGAAACGCATGCGCCGGCACCGGCTCGCTGCGCAATGCCGCGAGGGTGAAGTGAACATGAGAGCCGACCGTGGCGTTGTGTTTCATGACCACCGGCCAGTACCGGCTGCGCGAAAAGCCCGGTTGCAGGACGATCGTCCCGCCCGCCCACATGGTCGAGAAGAAGCACCACGAGAGCCCGACCACATGGAACAACGGGAGAAACAGCACATGCGTGTCGTCCTCGCGAAGCCCCTGCTGCCGGGCATTCACTTCCGCCGCCCAGAGCACGTTGGCGTGGGTCCACACGACGCCCTTGGCCCGCGAGGTCGATCCGGTGGTGAACATCACCGAAGCGGGTGCGGACGGATCCGCTGGGCGTTGCGCAAGCGCGTCGCCCAGCAGCGCGGAAAAAGGCACCATCGATGCGACCGCCCTCTCCTGTGCGGGATCCACTGGCACGTGATCGACAACGGCAACCCATGACAGGCCGGGACAGTGCTCCGCAAACAGCCCCGCGAACTTTGGCTGAGTGACGGCGCATACCGCGCCGGTGGCCTGTGCAAAGTACTCAAGTTCCGGTCCCGCGGAGAGCGGATTTATCGCCACGCATACCGCCCCGGCCCAGGCGCAGGCGAAGCGCATCAGAATCGTCTCCGGACAGTTCTCCATATGCACGATCACGCGCTCACCCGGCTTCACGCCACGCTGCGCAAGGCCGCCCGCAAGCTTGCGGACCGTGTCCAGGAAACCGAGATAGGTATAGGTGCGCGACGGTCCTTCGAAAGGCTCCCATACCAGGAGAGGGTGCTCACCGCGACGGCGCGCAAGCTCAACGATCCAGCTCGCGATGTCATAGCCGTGGTAGGGATTTGCCAGGTCTGCAACCGATTGACCGACTGTCAGCGACGTCATCTTTGTCTCCTCGCGCCGGGCCTCGTGGATGACCGGCCTGGTCGCGCTAATGGTTTGCATCGCAGCTTGCAAGTCTGCACTGCAGTCCACTATACTGCCCCTCGGTTTGCAAGACAAGTGAACGTTGGCACAGGTCTAGTTGAATCCAGCATTCTGTCGCCATCATAATGTTCTGCACTTCGGTTTATAGAACCGTTTTGTGCAGACAAAGGGGCTCAACCAACCTGAGGAACCGGATCCGTATGCGCCAGGCCGTCATCGTTTCAACCGCACGCACGCCCATCACCAAGTCACATCGTGGGGAGTTCAACCTGATGCACGGCCCGTCGCTGGCATCGCATGCGGTGCGCGCCGCCGTCGAGCGCGCGCGGATCGACCCCGAATCCATTGAAGACGCCATTCTTGGTTGCGGCTTTCCTGAAGGTATCGCGGGCAGGAATATCGCCCGGCAAACGGTCGTGCGCGCGGGCCTGCCGCTGGGTATTGCCGGCACCACGATCAACCGCTTCTGCGCCTCGGGATTGCAGGCGATCGCCACCGCTGCCGGCCAGATCGTGGTGGATGGCGCGTCGGCGGTCATCGCCGGCGGCGTCGAAAGCATCACCGGCATCCAGGCACACCCCGACGCGGAGAGGCACCTCGACCCCTGGGTCGTCCGGCACAAGCCGGATCTCTATCTGCCAATGATCGATACCGGCGATATCGTTGCCACACGCTACAAGATCTCGCGCGAAGCCCAGGACCAGTTCGCGGTGGAGAGCCAGCGCAAGACGGCAGCCGCGCAACTTGCCGGCCGATTCGCGGAAGAGATCGTGCCGGTGACGACCACGATGTCCGTCATGAACAAGGAAACCGGCGAAACCAGCGTCCGCGACGTTACCGCCAGTGCCGATACCTGCAATCGCCCGGGCACGACCTATGAGTCGCTGGCCAGGCTCGCTCCCGTCAAGGGAGCGGATCGCTTTGTCACGGCCGGCAATTCCTCGCAGCTGTCGGATGGCGCGGCGGCATGCGTGCTGATGGAGGCCGGGGATGCCGAGCGCGCCAACCTCGATCCGCTCGGCGCTTTCAAGGGCATGGTCGTCGTCGGATGCGAGCCCGACGAAATGGGCATTGGCCCCGCGCTCGCCGTCCCTAGACTGCTTGCGCGGCATCGGCTGACCGTTGGGGACATTGGCCTGTGGGAACTCAATGAGGCGTTCGCCTCGCAGGCCATCTACTGCCAGCAGCGCATCGGCATTCCCGATGACCGCCTGAACGTCAATGGCGGCGCGATATCGCTTGGGCATCCGTATGGGATGACCGGGGCCCGGCTGGCCGGACACGTACTGATCGAGGGACGGCGACGCGGAATTCGCTATGCTGTGGTGACCATGTGCATCGCCGGCGGCATGGGCGCTGCCGCGCTGTTCGAAGTGTTCTGACGCCGGCCAGGCCAGACGGCACGCCAGACCACCACGCTGAATGACTCGACACACACCAGAGGGAGACAATCCATGCATGCACCCACTGTGCAATTCCTGCTCGATTTTGGCAGCCCCAATGCCTACCTGTCGCACAAGGTGATTCCGGCAATCGAAAGCCGAACCGGCGTCACCTTCGAATACGTCCCGATTCTCCTGGGCGGACTTTTTCGGCTGACGGGCAACCGCTCCCCCGCGGAAGCCTTCGCCGGCATCAAGAACAAGCAAGCATTTGCCCGGCTGGAAACGCAGCGATTTGTCGACCGCCACCATATTGTCGGCTACCGCTCCAACCCGCATTTCCCGGTCAACACGCTCCAGATCATGCGGGGCGCCGCGGCGGCCCTGATCGAAGGCGGGTTCGAGAAATACGTCGACGTGGTGTTCTCTGCGATGTGGGAACGCGGCCTCAAGATGGACGACCCGGCCGTGATCGAGGCGACGCTGAATGAAGCGGGTCTCGATGGCGCACGCATGCTCGCACGCATTGGCGACCAGGCGGTCAAGGATCTCCTGCTTGCCAATACCCAACAGGCCTTCGAGCGTGGGGCCTTCGGCTCGCCAACGTTCTTCGTCAACGACGAGATGTACTTCGGCAAGGACCAGTTGCGTGACGTCGAAGAGGAAATTCAACGCGTTCTGGCCCAATACTGTTAACAAATTCGAATTTGTGTTAACTTTCAAGCCTCTGCAACAACAAGAAGAGCTTGAAGGATGGC
>NZ_JBIUHC010000165.1:0-22050 GCF_044627735.1 Cupriavidus sp. CuC1
CGGACGGCGACACGGCAGCCCCTGCGGGCGGCCCCGACGCGGGCGATGCGCAGGCCGGGCGTGGCGACGGCGCAAGGAAAGGACGTACCCGTGGCAAGCGCAAGCCGGCCGAAGGCGAGAGCGTGCAGGCCGGCGAGCAGCAGGGCGAACGCCCGGCGCCGCGAGGCGCTCGCCGCACCTTTGGCGCCGACAATGCCGAAGGCGTGAGCGAAGCTGGCGGCGAAGCCGCGGGCGAGCGCCAGCGCGATGGCGCGCGTGCCAACCCTAACGGCAATGGCGCCCGCAAGCGCAAGCCGCAGCAAGGCCAGCAGCCGCAAGGCGTGGCCCGCCGCAGTGGCGCCGAGGGGCAGCAAGGCGGCCCGCGCCAGCAGGGCAAGGCAAACAAGGGCAAGGGTGGCGCGCAGCGCCCGGCCGCGGGTGTGCCCGAGAAGGCGCCCGCCGCCGCGAGCGGTGAAGACCTGTTCCGCTTTGTCATTTCCGGTCAGTACGACCAGGAAGAGTCGAGCGGCCCGCATGCCCGGGTCAAGCCGGTGCGCGAGCTGTCGGCAGACGACGACGCGCCCAAGCTGCACAAGGTGCTCGCCGAGGGCGGGCTGGGTTCGCGCCGGGAAATGGAAGAGCTGATCCTGCAGGGCCGGGTTTCGGTCAATGGCCTGCCTGCCCATATCGGCCAGCGCATCCTGCCGGCCGACCAGGTCCGGGTGAACGGCAAGCTGATCCACCGCCGTGTGTCGTCCAAGCCACCGCGCGTGTTGCTTTATCACAAGCCGTCCGGCGAGATCGTCAGCCAGTCGGATCCGGAAGGCCGTCCGACCGTGTTCGACAGCCTGCCGCGCATCAAGGCAGGGAAGTGGGTGGCCGTGGGCCGCCTCGACTTCAATACCGAGGGCTTGCTGATCTTTACCTCGTCGGGCGATATCGCCAACAAGTTCATGCATCCGCGCTACGGCGTGGAGCGCGAGTATGCGGTGCGTACGCTGGGCGAGCTGGCCGAGGCCGATCGCCAGCGCCTGCTGCACGGCATCAAGCTCGACGATGGCGAGGCCAATTTCCTGCGCATTGCGGACGGTGGCGGCGAAGGCATCAACCACTGGTACCACGTGGCGCTGACTGAAGGCCGCAACCGCGAAGTGCGCCGCATGTTCGAGGCTGTCGGCCTGACCGTGTCGCGCCTGATCCGTACCCGTTACGGCCAGTTCCTGCTGCCGCGCGGCTTGAAGCGCGGCCGCTGGCAAGAACTCGCGGCGGACGACGTGCGTGCGCTGATGGCATCCATCGGCCTGAAGGCGCCGTCCAAGGGCGATAGCGGTCCCAGGGGCGGCAGCAAGGTGGGTGGCCGCCAACAGCGCACCGAGGCAGCCATTGCCGGCATGCCGATGCCGACCGGCATGGACGGCCTGCCGCGCGTCAATCGCAGCAACGGCCCGCGCGGCAGTGGCGCTGGCCGCGGCCAGCCGGATCCGATGCAAACCTCGATGGGTTACATCGGTGGCCCGACCCTGCTGACGTCGCATACCACGAAGCTGGGCGGCGGCGCGGCGGGTTCCCCCCGCGGTCCGGGCGGCCCGGGTCGCGGTGGCCGCAGTGGCGGCCGCGGCGCCGGAATGGGTGGCATGGGCGGCATGGGCGGCGGCATGGGCGGCATGGGCGGCGGCATGGGGGGCGGGCAGAACCGTTCCCAGCGTCGCGGTGGTGGCGAAGCCAATGGGAATGTGATGCCGCAGGGCGGAAAGCCCAACGGCAACCGCCGTCCTCGTGGCGGTGGCCGCGACGGCAATCGTTGAGCGATGCGAGGCGGGGCGCCATGGGCAGGCTTGGCAGGGAAAAGGGCGGCACAGGCCGCATCCCCTGTCTGGCCAAAGCCCGGTGCCTTTGCCTTTTGCACCGCGACAGCGTATAATCAAAGTCTATTCAAAAGTCATCCTGCAAAAGGGTGGGCAAATGATGGGCATTGCGCCCATTTTTTTTTGCTTCGCTCGTTTCGTGTGCTTGCCGTGTTTCACGGCGCGCCGGTCGGGATGACTGGCAGGCAAGCTGGCTGAAGCCGTCAACCAAGACGGCCGTGCCGATGGGCTGGGTCTGCCACGGTATTGATGGCCATTATTCGGGAATACAGTGCATCTGGCAGATTTGATCGAAACCACCCTGAACGGCATGGGGTACGAGCTGGTTGAGCTCGAGCGCGCTCCAGGCGGACTCATGCGCGTCTACATCGATCAGCCTGAAACCGGCATCGTCATTGAGGATTGCGAGAAGGTAAGCCGTCAGCTTACCCACGTGCTCACCGTCGAGAACATCGACTATGAGCGCCTCGAAGTGTCCTCGCCGGGGCTGGACCGGCCGCTCAAGAAACTGGCTGACTTCGTCCGCTTCGCGGGCCAGGAAGCCAGGGTTACCTTGCGCCTTCCGGTCAATGGCCAGAAGAATTTCGTCGGCATCCTGCAGGCGCCTACCGGTGAGCCGGGGGCAGAGCAGATTGGCCTCGAGTTCGAAGGCCAGAACGGCACGGCGCTGCTGGAATTCACCATATCCGATGTTGATCGCGCACGCCTGGTGCCGGTGATCGACTTCAAAGGAAATCAGAAAAAAGGGAACAAGCAATGAGCCGCGAAGTTCTGTTGCTCGTCGATGCGCTTGCGCGTGAGAAGAACGTCGACAAGGATGTGGTATTCGGTGCGCTGGAAGCGGCACTCGCTTCGGCAACCAAGAAGCGTTTCGAGGAAGACGTGGATATTCGCGTCGCCATCGATCGTGAGTCCGGTGAGCACGAGACGTTCCGCCGCTGGCTTGTAGTCCCCGATGAACAGGGCCTGCAGGAGCCGGACAAGCAAATCCTCATGTTCGAGGCGCGCGAGCAGGATCCGGACATCCAGCTGGATGAATTTGTCGAAGAGCAGATCGAGTCGGTCGAGTTCGGCCGTATCGGTGCGCAAGCCGCCAAGCAGGTGATCCTGCAGAAGATCCGTGACGCCGAGCGCGAGCAGATCCTCAACGATTACCTTGATCGTGGCGAGAAGGTCATGACCGGCACGGTCAAGCGCGCCGACAAGAAGGGCCTGATCGTCGAGTCCGGCCGCGTGGAAGCGCTGCTGGCCCGCGACCAGATCATCCCCAAGGAGAATCTGCGCACTGGCGATCGTGTCCGCGCATATATCCTGAATGTGGATCGCACCGCACGCGGCCCGCAGATCGAGCTCTCGCGCACCGCGCCCGAGTTCCTGATCAAGCTGTTCGAGAACGAAGTGCCGGAGATGGAGCAGGGCCTGCTGGAAATCAAGGCAGCCGCTCGCGACCCCGGCGTGCGCGCCAAGATCGCCGTAGTGGCGCATGACAAGCGTATCGATCCGATCGGTACCTGCGTCGGCGTGCGCGGCACGCGGGTGACCGCGGTCCGTAACGAGATCGGCGGCGAGGCGGTCGACATCGTGCTGTGGTCGGAAGATCCGGCCCAGTTTGTGATTGGCGCCCTGGCGCCCGCACAGGTACAGTCGATCGTGGTAGACGAAGAAAAGCACAGCATGGACGTGGTGGTCGACGAGGAAAACCTCGCCGTCGCCATCGGCCGCAGTGGTCAGAACGTACGCCTGGCGTCCGAGCTGACCGGCTGGCAGATCAACATCATGACGCAGGAAGAATCGGCACAGAAGCAAGCCGAGGAAAGCGACGTGGTGCGCAAGTTGTTCATGGCCAAACTGGACGTGGACGAAGAAGTGGCTGACATCTTGATCGACGAAGGTTTCTCCACGCTGGAAGAAGTGGCCTATGTGCCCATCAGCGAGATGTTGGAAATCGACGCCTTCGATGAAGATACCGTCAACGAGCTGCGCAACCGCGCCCGCGATGCGCTCTTGACGATGGAACTGGCCCGGGAAGAAAAGGTGGAAGAGGTGTCGCAGGATCTGCGCTCGCTCGACGGCCTGACCCCGGAACTGATCGGCAAGCTGGCCGAAGGCAATATCCACACGCGTGACGAACTGGCCGAATTGGCCGTCGACGAACTCGTCGACATGGTTGGTCTTGGCGAGGATGATGCCCGCGCGCTGATCATGAAAGCACGGGAACATTGGTTTAACTGAGGGACACGCTCACGTGGTGCTTTTCCAGGCTGCTTGAGCGCGCATTCCGCACACAATTGTCCCGACGTATAAACCGAGCATTGAAAGGGTTTGAATGGCAAGCACAACAGTTGCCCAACTGGCCGCAGAACTGAGCCGCAGCGCAGCTGCCCTGCTGGAACAATTGCAGGCAGCTGGGGTGGGCAAGGTGACGCCTGACGACATCATCACCGAATCCGACAAGACCAAGTTGCTGGATTACCTCAAGCGTTCCCACGGGGCGGCCGATGACAGCGCGCGCAAGAAGATCACGTTGACCAAGCGTGAGACCTCCGAGATCCGCCAGGCCGATTCCACCGGCAAGACTCGCACGGTGCAGGTCGAGGTGCGCAAGAAGCGCGTCCTGATCAAGCGCGACGAGGCTTCCGCCGATGGTGCCGATGGCCACGAAGTGGTCGAGCTGCCGGTCGATGCGGCCGAGCAGGTACGCCAGGACGAGGAAGATCGTCAGCAGGCCGAGTTGCTGGCACGCCAGGAAGCCGAGTCCAAGGCACGCCAGGAAGCGGCCGAACGCGAGGAAGCCGAGCGTCGCGCCAAGCAAGAAGCGCTGGAGGCCGAAGAACGCCGCCAGGCTGAGCTCGCCGCCCGCAAGGCGGAAGAGGAAGCTGCTGCCCTGCGCGCCGCCGCTACGGCCAAGGCGCCGGAAGACGACGATTCGCGCAAGAAGGCCGAAGACGAAAAGGCTCGCCTGGCCGCCGAACGCGCTGCCGCGCAGAAGGCCGCCGACGATGCCAAGCAGGCTGCCGACAAGGCGCGTGCCGAGCAAGACGCAGCGCGCAAGCGCCGCGAGGCCGCCGAAGCCGAAGCCCGTGCCATTCAGCAGATGCTGAATGCGCCGGCACGCGTGCTCAAGGCGCCCTCGGAGCGCAAGGCTGAAGAAAAGAAGGCCGAGCAGACCGGTACGTTGCACAAGCCGGTCAAGCCGCCTGGCACTGAAGTCAAGAAAGAAGAGAAGAAGCCCGCAACGACCACCGCCACCGCTACCACCACCGTCGACAAGAAGACCGGCAAGGTCGTGAAGGCTGGTACCTCCTCGACCTGGCAGGACGAAGGCTCGAAGAAGAAGGGCAGCGGCCTGAAGACCCGCGGCGATTCGTCGGGTGGCGTTGGCGGCTGGCGCGGCGGTCCGCGCGGCCGTGGCAACCGTCATCAGCAAGACGATCGCGGCACGAATTTCCAGGCGCCGACGGAACCGGTGGTGCGCGAAGTGCACATCCCCGAGACCATTTCGGTGGCCGACCTGGCGCACAAGATGGCCGTCAAGGCTTCCGAGGTCATCAAGCAGATGATGAAGCTCGGTCAGATGGTGACCATCAACCAGGTGCTGGACCAGGAAACCGCCATGATCGTGGTGGAAGAAATGGGCCACAAGGCGTTTGCCGCCAAGCTGGACGATCCGGAAGCGCTGCTGGTGGTGGGTGGTGAAGACCACACCGACGCCGAGCAGCTGCCGCGTCCGCCGGTGGTGACCGTGATGGGTCACGTCGACCACGGCAAGACCTCGCTGCTGGACTACATCCGTCGTGCCAAGGTTGCGGCAGGCGAAGCCGGCGGTATTACGCAGCACATCGGTGCCTACCATGTGGAAACCGAGCGCGGCGTGATCACCTTCCTGGACACCCCGGGTCACGAGGCCTTCACGGCCATGCGTGCTCGCGGTGCCAAGGCAACCGACATCGTGATCCTGGTGGTCGCGGCCGACGACGGCGTGATGCCGCAGACGAAGGAAGCCATTGCCCACGCCAAGGCGGCGGGCGTGCCCATCGTGGTCGCGATCAACAAGATCGACAAGCCCGAAGCCAACCCGGACCGCGTCAAGCAGGAACTGGTGGCCGAGCAGGTGCTGCCGGAAGAATACGGTGGTGATTCGCCGTTCGTTCCGGTGTCCGCCAAGACTGGCGCCGGCATCGACGACCTGCTCGAGCAAGTGCTGCTGCAGGCCGAAGTGCTGGAACTGAAGGCACCGGTGGACGCCCCGGCCAAGGGCCTGGTGGTGGAAGCCCAGCTGGACAAGGGCAAGGGCCCGATCGCGACCATCCTGGTCACCAGCGGCACGCTCAAGCGTGGCGACGTGGTGCTGGCTGGCAGCGCTTATGGCCGCGTGCGTGCCATGCTGGACGAAACCGGCAAGCCGACCAAGGAAGCAGGTCCCTCGATTCCGGTCGAGATCCAGGGCCTGTCCGAAGTGCCCGCGGCTGGTGAAGAAGTGCTGGTGCTGCCGGACGAGCGCAAGGCGCGCGAAATCGCGCTGTTCCGCCAAGGCAAGTACCGCGACGTCAAGCTGGCCAAGCAGCAGGCGGCCAAGCTGGAAACGATGCTGGAGCAGATGAGCGAAGGCGAAGTGCAGACGCTGCCGTTGATCGTCAAGGCCGACGTTCAGGGGTCGCAGGAAGCGCTGGTGCAATCGCTGCAGAAGCTCTCCACCGAAGAAGTGCGCGTACAGATCGTGCACGGCGGCGTGGGCGGCATCTCGGAGTCGGACGTCAACCTGGCCACGGCCTCGAAGGCGGTCATCATCGGCTTCAACGTGCGTGCCGATGCTGGCGCGCGCAAGCTGGCCGAGAACAACGGCATCGATATTCGCTACTACAACATCATTTACGATGCGGTAGACGAGATCAAGGCGGCAATGTCGGGCATGCTGGCACCGGAAAAGCGCGAAGTCACGCTGGGTACGGTCGAAGTGCGCCAGGTCTTCCGCGTGCCGAAGATTGGCGCGGTGGCCGGTTGTATGGTCACCGACGGGCTGGTCAAGCGTACTGCCCTGGTACGGGTGCTGCGCAACAACGTGGTCATCCATACCGGCGAGCTCGATTCGCTCAAGCGCTTCAAGGATGACGTCAAGGAAGTCAAGCAAGGCTTTGAGTGCGGGTTGTCGATCAAGAACTTCAACGACGTTCAGGAAGGCGACCAGCTCGAAGTGTATGAAATCACCGAGGTGGCGCGCACGCTGTAAAGTGTGTTGCGGGCGGCGGGCCAACTGGCCCGCCGCTGCCCTTCTCGACAGCAAGCGTATTGAATGGCCAAGAAAGGCAATATCTCCTCTCGTAATCTCCGGATTTCCGACCAGATCCAGCGCGACCTGGCCGAGATGATCCAGCGTGAGCTGCGCGATCCCCGCCTGGGGCTCGTCACACTGCAGTCGGTCACGCTGACCCCCGACTACGCGCACGCCAAGGTGTACTTCACCGTCCTGGCGGCTGATGCCGCGGAAGTGGAGGGCATCCTCAACGAAAAGTCCGGTTACCTGCATTCGCTGCTCTACAAGCGGCTGCATATCCATACCGTGCCGACGTTGCGCTTCTTCCACGATACCTCGGTGGAGCAAGCGATCGAGATGTCCAAGCTGATCAAAGAAGCCAACTCCACGCGCGCAAAAGAAGACTGAAAGACGGCCCGTCACCACGGGCCGTTTTCTTGTTGGCGCTTGTTGCTTCGTGTCTCCTTTGTCCCTGTCTGTCGCGCCCGGCCCCGAAGCTCTGCCGGCGTCACATAGCTCCCCGTCATGACCGATCCCAAAACCAATCGCCCGCCCCGGCAACCGCGCCGCGAGGTGCATGGCGTGCTGCTGCTCGACAAGCCGCTCGGCCTCTCGTCCAACGATGCGCTGGTGCGTGCCAAGCGCATGCTGCGCGCGCTCAAGGCAGGACACACCGGCACGCTCGACCCGCTGGCCACCGGCTTGCTGCCGCTGTGCTTTGGCGAGGCGACCAAGTTCTCCCAGGACCTGCTCGAGGCCGACAAGACCTATGAGGCCGCCGTGCGCCTGGGCCTCAAGACCGCTACCGGCGACGCCGAAGGCGAGGTGATCGCCGAGCGCCCGGTAACCTGCGATATCGATGCCCTGCGCGCGGCCATGCTGCGCTTCGCGGGCGAAATCGAGCAGGTACCGCCGATGCATTCCGCGCTGAAGAAGGACGGGCGTCCGCTGTACGAATACGCGCGTGCCGGCCAGACGGTGGAGCGTGCCGCGCGCCGCGTCACCATCCGCGAAATCACGCTGCTCGATTGCGGGCTGCCGCAGGCGCCCACGTTCAGCATGCGCGTGACCTGCAGCAAGGGCACCTATATCCGCACGCTGGCCGAGGACATCGGTGAGGCGCTCGGTTGTGGCGCGCACCTGACGGGCTTGCGCCGCACGGCGGTGGGAGACCTGAGCCTGGACGGCGCGGTCACGCTGGAGCAGATCGAGCACCGCACCGACGATGAGCGCCCTGGCATGCTTGCGCCGGTCGATGCGCTGCTGCAGCGTTGCGTAGCGGTGACGCTCGACGAGGCCGCGATGGCCCGCTTCCTGCAAGGTCAGCGCATCGCGCAACGCGACCTGCCGGCGGGAGTGGCGCTGGCGGAAGACGAACTCGCCAGTGTCTATGGCGGCGAGCCGCGCCGATTGCTTGGCGTGGCGCGCATGCGTGAGGGCGCCTTGCGGCCCGAACGGCTGGTCAAGCTCTGACGTGGCTAAGGTGGCTAACGCAGCCGCATCGGACAGGAAAGCCATGCTAAGTGGTGCGATTGACGGTGAAATTGCCCGCAGGGGAGGTAATGGCTTCCCTTGGTCGCGGAAATTTGTTTAAATGTCAATTATTGGCCGCGCCACCTCGACCCACCCGGTGTCCGCGCGCGCGGCCTGACGGCAAAGTTCTCGTGACCATCCTCATTTTGCGTCTTCGCGCGGCAACAGCCGCCTCGCTCGCTGCCGCCCGGTACCCGGCCTGACCCATCTACACGGTGCGTCGAAGCGCAGCGCACCGGGCCGAACCTCGCTCCCCCTAGATCCCTCTAGAAGCGAAGCCAAATGTCACGCGCGTGACCACGTCGCGCGCATTGACACCGGGAGTCAGCATGCGAAAGACGGTTTTCCTTACCCCTTGCGATATCGAGCGCCTGAGCGCGCTCGCCGCCGATCGACAAACGGCGGCGCCGCAGCGCAAGTCCATCCGCGACGTCATCGAGCGTGCCGTGGTCGGTACCCCCGATACCCCCGGCACCCGTGCGCACAAGGTGGTGACGCTCAACACGCCTTTTCTCTGCATCGAGGCGCGCCATCGCGAGCATTTCGTCTGGCGCATCGTGTACCCGGAGGAGGCGGATTTCCGGCGTGGAAAGCTCTGCGTGCTGTCGCCCGCCGGCATGGCGCTGCTCGGCGCGCCGGCGGGGCGGCATGTGCGCCTGCCTGTCGCCGATGGTGCGCAGTCCGTAGAGTTGGTGGTGCAGGAAATCCTGACGGCCTGAGGCTGGGGCGTGGGAGGGGGCAGGGCCAGAGAGCACGAGGCCGATGCCTGTGACGGCATCGGCCTCGGCCTCACGGTGCAGGGGGTGAGGTTAGTGCGGCTAGTGCGCCCCGGCCGCGGAGGCGTCCAGGTCGCCTCCCTTCTTCGGCTTGGTCAGCCAGACAAAGACGATCAGCACGAAGAACAGCACGCCCGAGATCCAGAAGATATCGTTGGCGCCCAGCATGGCCGCCTGCTGCGAAATGCTGCGCTCGATCTGGCCGTTGGCCTGGGCCTGGCTCATGCCCATCTGCATCAGGTGATTGAGCTGGTCGATATAGGTGGGGTTGTACGGGTTGACCTGCTCCACCAGTTGCGCGTGATGCAGCGCCGTGCGGTTTTCCCAGATGGTGGTCGAGATCGACGCACCGATTGCGCCGAACGTGATCCGCACGAAGTTGGACACCCCGGAGGCCGACGGAATCTTCTCCGGCGGCTGGCCCGACAGGATGATCGAGGTTAGCGGGATGAAGAACATCGCCATCGCCGCGCCCTGGATCAGAGTCGGGATCATCAGCGTGCGGGTATCGACCTGCAAGGTGAAGCCCGAACGCATCAGGCTGACCACGCCAAAGGTGACGAAGGCCATGGTCGCGACCCAGCGCGCATCCATCTTGGGCAGGTTCTTGCCAATCAGCGGCGACAGCAGGATGGCGAAGATCCCGACCGGCGCCATCACGATGCCGGCATCCGTCGCGGTATAGCCGACGATGGTTTGCAGCCACAGTGGAAGAATCACCAGGTTGCCGAAGAACAGGCCGTAGGCCACCGAGATGGCCACCACCCCCGCGCTGAAGTTACGTCCCTTGAACAAGGTGATATCGACGATCGGATGCTTCTCGTAGCTCTCCCAGATCAGGAAGAACAGGAAGCCGACAATGGCCACCACCGTCAACACCACGATGGAGGTCGAGTGGAACCAGTCCAACTCCTTGCCCTTGTCGAGCATCAGTTGCATCGAACCCACCCAGATCACCAGCAGCGCCAGCCCGATCCGGTCGATCGGCAGGATCTTGATGGCCGTCTCGCGGTCGCGGTAGATCGCCCAGGTGGCATAGGCGGCGCCAAGGCCCACCGGGATGTTGATGTAGAAGATCCACGGCCAGGTCATGTTGTCCGAGATCCAGCCGCCCAGCAGCGGCCCCATGATCGGCGCCACCAGCGTGGTCATGCCCCATAGCGCGAGCGCCATGGTGCTCTTCTGTGGCGGATAGCTCGACAGCAGCAGCGATTGCGACAGCGGAATCATCGGCCCGGCCACGGCGCCTTGCAGCACGCGCGCAGCCAGCAGCACTTCGAGGT
Organism: Cupriavidus sp. CuC1; assembly: GCF_044627735.1. Lineage (NCBI taxonomy): Bacteria > Pseudomonadati > Pseudomonadota > Betaproteobacteria > Burkholderiales > Burkholderiaceae > Cupriavidus > Cupriavidus sp. CuC1. Next base: position 10,688 of record NZ_JBIUHC010000165.1, read on the forward strand.
TAGGTGCCACGCCGCACAGCCACGAGGAGATCACGAACAGCAGGATCGACGTGATGAACAGCCGCACCGCCCCGAAGCGCGTGGTCATCCAACCGGTCAGCGGCACCGAGATGGCATTGGCCACCGCGAACGAGGTGATGACCCACGTGCCCTGGTTGGGCGCCACACCGAGGTCGCCCGAGATGGCCGGGATCGATACGTTGGCGATCGAGGAGTCGAGCACGTTCATGAACGTGGCCAGCGACAGCGCGATGGTGCCCACGATCAGCTTTCCGCCCGACAACGGCGCGGGCGCGGCGGGACGCGCCGCTGGCGCCGGGGCGCCAGGCGCGGCACCGTCGCGCGCGGGAAGGGAGGTAGCCATGTTCAGGTGTTGGCGGGCTTGGCCGCAACAGGCGCCGATACCGGCGCTGCCATGGGCTCGCCCGCCTGGCGGCCGCCGTTGTTCAGCGAGATGACGCGGGCGATCAGCGCGTCGGCGTCCTGCGCGACCTTCTCATAGACGTCGGTCTGCATCGGGCGCGCGACCGTGGCGTTGGTCATGGCCGCGCCTTCTTCCTTGCGCACGTCCACCGTCACGTTCATCGACAGGCCAACCCGCAGCGGGTGGTCCTTGAGTTGCTGCGGGTCCAGCGCGATGCGCACCGGCAGGCGTTGCACCACCTTGATCCAGTTGCCGGTGGCGTTCTGCGCCGGCAGCAGCGAGAAGGCCGAGCCGGTGCCGGCCGAGAAGCCTTCCACCTTGCCGTTGTAGGTCACCTTGGAGCCATACAGGTCGGCCTCCAGCGTCACCGGCTGGCCCACGCGCATATGCGTGATCTGCACTTCCTTGAAGTTGGCGTCGATCCACACCTGGTCCAGCGGCACCACGGCCATCAGCGGGGCGCCCGGGGCCACGCGCTGGCCGACCTGCACCGAGCGCTTGGCCACGTAGCCGGTCACGGGCGCGGGCAGCGTCGAGCGCGCGAACGAGAGATAAGCGGCGCGCAGGTTGGCGGCGGCGCGCTGCACGTTGGGGTGTTTCTCCACGGTGGTCTGGTCGGTCAGCACCTTGTTCGATGCGAGTTGCTCGCGCGTGGCCAGCAGTGCCGATTGCGCTGCCGTGAGCGCGGTCTGCGCGTGGGAGATTTCTTCGCCCGAGACCGCGCCGGAGCCGGCGATGGCCTCGCGGCGCTTGAGGTCTTCACGCGCCTTGGCCACATCGGCCTCACGCATGGCCACGTTGGCAGCCAGCGAGCCGTTGTTGACGTAGAGGGTGCGCACTTCACGCACGGCTTGCGCCAGTTGCGCCTCGGCCTGCTCCAGGGCGACCTGCGAATCGGCGCGGTCGAGCTGGATCAGGGGCTGGCCCGCGGTGACCAGCTGCGTGTCGTCGGCCCCGATCGAGATCACGGTGCCGCCGACCAGCGGGGTGACCTGCACCACGTTGCCCGCGACATACGCGTCGTCGGTGCTTTCGAAGTGGCGCGCGTACAGGCCCCAGTAGATGCCGTAGGCCACGCCGGCCACCACTACCGCGGCGGTCAGCGAGAGCAGCAGGCGCTTGCGCTTGCCGTTGTTGTTGACGGGAGCCGCCGGGGAGGCGGGAGTCTGGGCCGCTTGCTTGTTATCGCTCATGATCGTCTTTTAAGAATGCTGTCGGTACTGCTCGTTGTTCTTGAGGCCGCTTAGCCGCTTAGCCGCGTGCCTCTGCCGGCTTCTGCGCATCCGTCCCAGCGCCTTCGGCTTGTTCCTGGTAACCCCCGCCGAGCGCTTTCATCAGGCCCATTTGCAGGTCCAGGCGGCGCGCCTGCAGGTCGGTGGCAAGGCGGCGTTGCTGCAGCACGTTGCTTTCGGCATTGAGCACCGTGAGCTGGGTGCCCAGCCCGGCCTTGTAGCGGATGGTGGACAGCGAGTAGGCGCGCTCGGCCAGAGCAAGCGCCTCGCGCTGGGCCGTGATCTGCGTGTCCACGCTGCGGATGCTGGCCACCGTGTCGGCGGTTTCGCGCAGCGCATCAACCAGCGCCTGGTTGTAGTTGGCCACGGCGAGGTCGTATTGCGCGTACTTGCCCTTCAGGTTGGCGCGCAGCTTGCCGCCCTCGAAGATCGGCAGGCTGATGGCCGGGCCGATGCCAAAGGTCCGGCTGATGCCCATCAGCAGGTTGGACGGGTCCAGCGAGGCAACGCCGGCGAAGGCGGACAAGGTGACGGCCGGCAGGAATTCCGTGCGCGCCACCTCGATATCCTTGCTGGTGGCCTCCACGCGCCAGCGCGCGGCAACCAGGTCCGGGCGGCGGCCCAGCAGATCGATGGTGAGATTGTCCGGCAGCAATGGCGTGCTCTGCGCCAGGATGGTCGGGCGCTGGATCGCCAGGCCGCGGTCCGGGCCCTTGCCCAGCAGCGCGGCGAGCTGGTTGCGCGCCAGCAGGATATCTTCATCCACGCGCAGCAGGTCGGTCTGTGCGGATGCCACCGTGCCGCGCGCCTGCGTGGTTTCGACCTGGGTGTCCAGGCCGGCGTTGAGCCGGTCGCGCGACAGGTCGCTCAGGCCGCGGCGCTGGGCGATGGCGCGCTCGGCCACGTCGCGTTGCGCGTACACGGCGGCCAGCCGGGCATAGGTGCGGGCGACCGACGTGGTCAGGATCAGGCGAGAGGCCTGGCTTTCGGCCTCGGCGGCGCGGTCGTCGGACAGCGCGGCTTCCAGCGCCTTGCGGTTCTTGCCCCAGAAGTCGAAGTCATACGAAAGCCCAGCCTGCAGGCGTGACTGGTTTTGCCACGAGCCGGCCAGTGGCGTGCCTTCGAACAGGTCCGTTTGCGAGAAGCGCTGGCGCACCAGGCTGCCTTCAAAGTCGACGTGCGGGTACAGCGCGCTGCGCGTGGCGTCGGCCATCGCACGGGAGGCTTCCACGCGCGCGAAAGCGGCTTGCAGGTTGGGGCTGTCCTTCACCGCCTCATCGACCAGGGCGCGCAGTTGCGGGTCCTTGAACTGGTCGACCCAGTCGAGCGAGGGCCATTGGCCATGCTGCGAGGGCAGGGTCTGGGCGCTGGCGAGCGAGGCCGGCGCGGTAACGGTCTGCGTGCTGTGCGAGTTGCCAAACGCGGCGCAGCCTGCCAGCACCGCGGCCGCCAGCGCGGTCAGCGCCAGCGTGCCGGCCCGGCGGCCCGCTGCGCGCGTGCGCGGCGACAAGGCGGAAATAGAAGAGAGAGCTTGGTTCATCTAGGTGCCCTGCGACAGGGCGTTAGTGTTTGTTCTTGTATTGGAGAGATCGTGGTGCCGCTGGCGTCACTGGCCGGCAAGCCTGGCGGCTACCCGCTGTTGTTGCCGATGATCCGGAGCAGCATCGAGCGGAAGGTTTGCAGTTCGGCCTCGGAGAAGCCGCGGAAATGCCGGTTCAGCACGCGGCAGTAGATCTGGGGCAACTGGTCCACGAGGACCTGGCCGGCGGGCGTGATCGACAGGTCGACCACGCGCCGGTCGGCATCGCTGCGCTGGCGCTCGATCAGGCCACGCTTTTCCAGGCGGCTGAGCAGGCGCGTGACCGAACCCATATCGCAATTGAGCTCCCGGCCAAGGTCGGTCACCGTGCTGCCACGTCCGGCGGCCAGCATCATCAGGCAGGTAGCCTGGGCGTGTGTGATGTCCAGGCCATCGACTTCCTGTTCCACGCCGTGTGACAGCACGTTCTTGGCGCGTGCCATCAGATAGCCAATGCTTTCGCCCATACGGTATTCGGCCGGGTCGAAGGGGAAGGCTTCGTCGGAAATGGGCTGGATCTGCTCGGACATCTCGGCTAGGTGCTTGTCGCTGCAATGTTTGCCGTGGCAACTATATGTTTAGGTTCGCCGAACCGCAAGGACGGCAATTTGCTATTGCGGATATCGCAATAATTGGGTTTGTGGCGGCGGGACGGCCTAGGAAGCTTCCCAACGTCGTCCTCGGGTTTTGCGCCGCAGCATGCTACAATTTCGGGTTATCTTTTGATGCTCAGCCCCAAAGCGAGACGCTGCAATGACCCGCGCCATCCGCAATATCGCCATCATCGCTCACGTCGATCATGGCAAGACCACTCTGGTCGACCAACTCCTGCGCCAGGCAGGCACCTTCCGCGACAACCAGCAAATGGTCGAACGCGTGATGGACTCGAACGACATTGAGAAGGAACGCGGGATCACCATCCTCGCGAAGAACTGTGCTGTCGAATACAACGGCACCCACATCAATATCGTCGATACCCCTGGCCACGCCGACTTCGGCGGTGAAGTGGAGCGCGTGCTGTCGATGGTCGACGGCGTGCTGCTGCTGGTTGACGCTGTCGAAGGCCCGATGCCCCAGACCCGTTTCGTCACGCGCAAGGCGCTGGCGCTGGGCCTGAAGCCGATCGTGGTGATCAACAAGGTCGACCGTCCGGGCGCGCGTCCGGAATGGGTGATCAACCAGACGTTCGACCTGTTCGACAAGCTGGGCGCCACCGACGAGCAGCTCGACTTCCCGGTGATCTACGCATCCGGCCTGAACGGCTACGCCGGCCTGACCGACGACGTGCGCGAAGGCGACATGAAGCCGCTGTTCGAGACCGTGCTGGCCAAGGTGCCGGTCCGTGACGACAACCCGGATGGCCCCCTGCAGCTGCAGATCATCTCGCTCGATTACAACAGCTATGTCGGCAAGATCGGCGTAGGCCGCATTTCGCGTGGCCGCGCCCGTTCGCTGCAAGACGTGGTGGTCAAGTTCGGCCCGGAAGGCAACCCCATCAAGGGTCGTATCAACCAGGTGCTGAAGTTCCAGGGCCTGGAGCGCGAAATCGTGGCAGAAGCCGAAGCCGGCGACATCGTGCTGATCAACGGCATCGAAGAACTCGGCATTGGTTGCACCGTGTGCGCACCGGACGCGCAGGACGCGCTGCCGATGCTGAAGGTCGACGAGCCCACGCTGACCATGAACTTCTGCGTCAACACGTCGCCGCTGGCCGGCCGTGAAGGCAAGTTCGTGACCAGCCGCCAGCTGCGTGAACGCCTGGACCGCGAACTGAAGTCGAACGTGGCGCTGCGCGTGGCCGAGACCGGCGACGACACTATCTTCGAAGTGTCGGGCCGCGGCGAGCTGCACCTGACCATCCTGCTGGAAAACATGCGCCGCGAAGGCTACGAGCTGGCCGTGTCGCGCCCGCGCGTGGTGTTCAAGGAAATCGACGGCGTCAAGCATGAGCCGTACGAACTGCTGACCGTGGACGTCGAAGACGGCCACCAGGGCAGCGTGATGGAAGAGCTGGGCCGCCGCAAGGGCGAACTGCTCGACATGGCGTCCGACGGCAAGGGCCGCACCCGCCTCGAGTACCGCGTTCCGGCCCGTGGCCTGATCGGCTTCCAGGGCGAGTTCCTGACGCTGACGCGCGGCACCGGCCTGATCAGCCACATCTTCGACGACTACGCGCCCCTGCGCGAAGGCGGCCTGGGTGAGCGCCACAACGGCGTGCTGATCTCGCAGGACGACGGCGATGCCGTGGCCTACGCACTGTGGAAGCTGCAGGATCGCGGCCGCATGTTCGTCAAGCCGGGCGATGCGCTGTACGAAGGCATGATCATCGGCATCCACAGCCGCGACAACGACCTGGTCGTGAACCCGATCAAGGGCAAGCAGCTGACCAACGTGCGCGCCTCGGGTACCGACGAGGCCGTGCGCCTGGTCACGCCGATCCAGATGTCGCTGGAATACGCCGTGGAGTTCATCTCCGACGACGAGCTGGTGGAAATCACGCCGAAGAGCATCCGTCTGCGCAAGCGTCACCTGAAGGAGCACGAGCGTAAGCGTGCTTCGCGCGAATCCGTGTAAGCGTTTTCGCCTCAGGCAACCTTGCCAACAAAAAACCGCGCCTTGTGCGCGGTTTTTTGTTGCCTGTCTTTCGTGGCGCCTCTGGCAATCGAGCGATCAAGCCATCAGGCGTCCTGGCTGCGATCCGTCCCGAGCGCGGTGGCGGTCCGCGGCACGTCCCCGGCCGCCATATCGCGCGGATGACGCCACTCTGGCGGCTTCCAGAGATGGCGCAGGTCGCGATGACGCCACGCGTCCGTGAACATGTCGCGCCATTCATGGAAGGTGAGGGTGATCGGGTTATGGCTCGCGATGCGCCGCGTTATGCCGTATTCGGGCGGCGCCTCTTCGGGCACGAAGGAGCCGAACATGCGGTCCCAGACGGTCAGCACGCCCGCATAGTTGCGGTCGATGTACTGCGGGTTGCGCGCATGGTGCACCCGGTGGACCGAGGGCGTATTGGCCAGCCATTCGAGCCGGCGCCAGCGTCCGCCCAACCGGGTGTGCACGAAAAACTGGAAGGCCAGGTTCAGCCCCACTGCCAGGATCACCCAGTCGGGCGTGAAACCGATCAGCGCCAGTGGAATCCAGAACAGCCACATGCCCGAGAGCGGATACGTGAGGCTCTGGCGGAACGCCGTCGAGAAATTCATGCCCTCCGAGGAATGATGGGTGACGTGCGAAGCCCACATCCAGCGTACGCGATGGCTGGCGCGATGAAACCAGTAATAAAGGAAATCCTGCAAGAGCAGAAGGAGCAGGAACGACCAGACGGTCTGCGGCATCGCCTTCAGGCCATGCTGGTAGCTCCACGTGTAGACCGTGTGCACCATCAGCCACAGGAAGAACGCATCCGACGCCTGGTGCATCAACGCCAGCGCGGCGTTGGATGCGGTATCGCGCAGGCTGTAGATGGCGGGGTCGCGGCGCGCCCAGTACCAGGCCTCCGCGCCGATGGTCAGCAGGAAGACCGGCGCGAATGCCAGCAGGATCAGGCCGGGATCGATTGTTGACGGTGTCATGCGCAAAGTGTTGCCCGATTCTGTCTGTTTTGTCTTGAGGCGATCCTCTATACGCCCGTGCGGCGTTGCCAGATGCGCACGCTGATGCACCCCAGAATGCTTACTGCGCACATTCGCATTACTGACCATTTTGCACGACTGAATATCAGCATGCGCGGGGTCAAGGCGCGGCGAGGGGCGCCGTTATAGCGGGGCGGCCAAAAACGCAGCCGCATCAGCACTAAATCCAACGGGGAGCCCTCATGTTTCGCAACACTACTATCGGCACAAGATTGTGGATTCTGACTATCGTCACCAATGCATTGTTGCTGATTGTCGGGGCCGTAGGCTGGCTTGGCATGTCGCGCAGCAATGACGCCACGCGGCAGATCTACCAGCAGCAACTCGCCGCCGCGGTCAACCTGGCCGAGGCGCGTTCCAACCAGTTGCTCGTACGCGTCTTGCTCGACCAGGCCACCTTTGCCGCCGATCCCGCCGATGCCCGTGCGCGCGCCGATACCGCGCAGGGGTTTGCGCGCCAGTCCGACGCCGCTTGGCAGGCCTACCTGGCGTTGCCGCGTTCAGCGGAGGAAGCCCGCGCGGCCGCGGACGTAGCCGCCAAGCGTGAGGCGTTGTTCACGCAAGGCGTGTCGCCGATGATCGCGGCGCTCAAGCAAGGCGACCGCGAGGCGGTGATGCGCGCGGTGCTGGAGACCATTCCCAAGCTCGATATTGCCTTTACGGCCGTCAACACTGAACTGAGCAAGCTGCAGCTCGCCGGTGCGCAGGAGGTCTATCACGGCTCGCAGGAGCGCTACACCACGCTGCGCTCGCTGTCGATCGGCGTGCTGCTGTTCGGCCTGTGCTTCAGCACCGTGGTGGCCTGGCGCCTGCGCCGCTCCATCGTGGGGCCGCTGGATGTGGCCATTGCCCGCTTCGAGCGTATCGCCGCCGGCGATCTTGGCGCGAAGGCGGATGGCGCCGCCTTCGCCTCCGCTTCCGGCGCCGAGGGCGAGCGCAGCGAAACCGGCCGCATGCTTGCCATGCTCGGCCGCATGCAGGAAAGCCTCGCCGCGATGGTGGCCGACGTGCGTGGCGGGGCCGACTCCATTGCCGCTGCCAGCAAGCAGATTGCCAGCGGCAACAGCGATCTCTCGCAGCGCACGGAGCAGCAGGCTGCATCGCTCGAGGAGACGGCGTCCAGCATGGAGGAACTCACGGGCACGGTGCGCCAGAATGCGGACAGCGCGCGCGAGGCCAATGACCTGGCCAGCAACGCCACCGGCCTGGCCGAGCGTGGCAGCGACGCGGTGGCGCGCGTGGCCAGCACCATGCAGGCGATCGACGCCAGCGCCAACAAGATCGTCGACATTATCGACGTGATCGAGAAGATCGCGTTCCAGACCAATATCCTCGCCCTCAACGCGGCGGTGGAAGCCGCGCGGGCCGGCGAGCACGGACGTGGCTTCGCGGTAGTCGCGGGCGATGTGCGCGATCTCTCGCAGCGCTGCGCGGGCGCGTCCAAGGAGATCCGCACGCTGATCGGCGACTCGGTGTCGCGCGTGCGCGCCGGTGGCGAGATGGTCGAGCAGGCAGGGCAGGTGATGCAGGAAATGGTGGGCGCCGTGCGCTGCGTGAGCGGCATCATGGGCGGCATCAGCTCCGCGTCCGATGAGCAGTCGCGGGGCATCGAGCAGGTCAACCAGGCGGTGGCGCAGATGGACGGCATGACCCAGCAGAACGCCGCGCTGGTGGAGCAGGCCGCCGCGGCAGCGGCTTCGCTGGAGGACCAGGCGCAGCGGCTCACCGGGCTGATGTCCGCATTTCGGGTGGCCTGAAGGGTGGCCTGAAAGCGGCGCCGCCAACGCCGCTCCGGGGAGCGGCCCGCAGCTTGGCTGGTGTAAAGTTGTGGGTTGCATTCGCGGAGAAAAGAGACATGACTGACTTGGTCACAAGCGAGATCCAGGGTGGCATCGGCTACCTGACGCTGAACCGGCCCCAGGCGCTCAACGCGCTGTCGCTCGAGATGATTCGCGCCATCACCACGGCGCTCAATGACTGGGCGGTGGCGCCCGAGGTGGTGGCCGTGGTCATCGCCGGCGCCGGCGGCAAAGCCTTCTGCGCCGGTGGCGACATCCGCTTCTTCCACAAGGCCGCGCTCGCCGGCGATCCGGCGCTCGACCAGTTCTTCGTCGAGGAATACGCGCTCAACCACCTGATCCATACCTACGCCAAGCCTTACATCGCGCTGATGGACGGCGTGGTGATGGGAGGCGGCATGGGCATCTCGCAAGGCGCGCGCCGCCGCCTGGTGACCGAGCGGACCAAGATGGCGATGCCCGAAACCAACATCGGCTTGTTCCCGGACGTGGGCGGCGGCTGGTTCCTGTCGCGCACGCCCGGCCGCCTGGGCGAGTACCTGGGCCTGACCGGCGCCATGATCCATGCCGCCGATGCGCTCTACGCGGGCCTGGCCGATGCCTACCTGCCGGGTAACGCCATGGCCGAACTGGTGGACGTGCTGCGCGCGCGCCAGTTTGCCGATGGCGATGCCGTGCTGGCCTGTATCGACGAAGCCACCGCGGCGCACCGTGCTGCCTGCCCGCCGGGCGAAAGCCACCTGGCCAGGCTGCAGGACGAGATCGACCACCTGTTCGCCGGTGCTTCGGTGACCGGGATCGTGGCAGCGGTGAGCGACGCCGGCTCCGACTGGGCCGCGCAGACCGCCGCCATGCTGCGCGCCCGTTCACCGCTGATGCTCAACGTCACGCTGGAGCAGATCCGCCGCGCCCGCACCATGGCGCTGAACGACGAACTGCGCATGGAGCTGGACATGATGTACTACGTGTTCCGCCACGGCGATGGCGTGGAAGGCATTCGCGCGCTGGCGGTCGACAAGGACCACGCGCCGAAGTGGCAGCCCGCGCGTCTCGACGAGGTGACCCGCGAGCGCGTGCGCGCCTTCTTCGATAGCCCCTGGGCGCACGGCGAGCATCCGCTGGCGGCGCTGTAGGCTGGCGACCGGCGGTTCCTTTCGCGCAAATGGATCGAGCGCAACGCGCCACCTTATCCGCCAAAGCTCCCCCAAAACCAAGCGCCCAAAAAGACTGACGCCCGTTACCGACAGGGCAACGGGCGCGGAGGGCAGAATATCGCTGCCTTGCGCTTCTGATTCGGCTTACTTGCGCTTGATGTCCCCGGCCGGCCGCGCCTGCGTGCCTGCCAGCGGTTGGCCTGGAAAGCCCTCCGGATAGCTGATGACGCGCAAGGCTCCCCCGAGCTTGCGCGACGTCCATGCATGACCGGCGCGCGCTCTCGCGCCGCCTGTGATTGCCACCATGGCTTCTCTGTCGAGATCCACGCTGTCCGGCAAATCCTTGATGACGATGACGGCCATGACTTCCTCCTGCAGGGTGGCGAAGGCCGGCGCGGCCGGGGTTCGCCGGGTGGGTGCGCGCGATGCGGCAAGCCCAGCCAGATCAGTATAGGCCACGGGTTTTACCTCCGGGGCAGTGCCAACTCGTGCGTAACAGCCGTGGAAACCCTTGGGTTTCCACGGAGCGGGGCGCATTTCGCTCAGACCGCGGCGTGGGTGGCGGCCCACTGCGACGGGTTGACGTCGATGCTCAGCGGCCCAAAGCCGGCGCCGATCACGCCGACGTTGTTGAGCGTGTTCACGTTGATGCTCTGCAACTGGGCGATGTTCTGGTTGACGTTGACATTGACGTTGGCCACCGGGCCCAGTCCTTGCAACCAGGAATTGGCGCCGCCGCGTACCGCGGCTAGCGACTTGCTGTCGAGGTCTTGGTTCAGGGCGAGGTCGCGCACGATGATGGATGACATGATGGTTCTCCTAGACTTCACTTGATCACTGGAAATGGTTGGAACCGGCTGGCAACGTAGGCGGCGGGGCCGCCTCGCGCGGGTGCCGGGACCATTCAATAGATGTTGTTGCTGGCGTTCTGCGTCGACTTCACGTGGGATTTGATGTCGTCGGCAAAGGCCGTGTTGTTGCCGTTCATGTTGACGACATTCTGGGTCTGGCCGATCAGCTGCGAGGCGTTGAAGGTCGAGTCGATCTTGGTCAGGCTGAAGACGGGCATGAAGGGCACGAAGCCGCCGCGCACGGCGCGCATGGCGCGAGCGTCGAGTTCTTCGGTGACCGACAGGTCCTTGATGGCGAGGGTGGTAGTCATGGCAGTTCTCCGGGGTATTCAGTAGTTTGCGAATTCAGCGTGGGGCGTGGCCCGCGGCTCAATAGATGTTGTTGCTGGCGTTCTGCGTCGAGTCGACACGGGACTTGATGTCGGACACGAAGGCGGCGTTGTTGCCGTTCATGTTGACGACATTCTGGGTCTGGCCGATCAGCTGCTGGGCATTGAAGGTCGAGTCGATCTTGACCGCGCTGAAGACGGGCAGGAAGGGCACGAAGCCGCCGCGCACGGCGCGCATGGCGCGGGTGTCGAGTTCTTCGGTGACCGACAGGTCCTTGATGGCGAGGGTGGTAGTCATGGCAGTTCTCCTTGGGAGCGATTGGGACTTGGGTTCGGTTGGTTTGAGCATTGTTTCTGCGC